>JAZRON010000045.1:0-11062 GCA_045648725.1 Faecalimonas sp. | reverse complement strand
AGTTGTAAAAGACAGCGAATTTGTAGTGTTCAAAGGTGCATTGGAAAACGGCGGAAGTGTTCGCGGTATCAATGCAAAAGGTCAAGGTGCAATGCCTCGTAAGAAAATCGACAAATTGGTTGACTTCGCAAAAGACTTTGGTGCAAAAGGTCTTGCATACGTTGCGATCCAAGAAGATGGCAGCATCAAATCCTCGTTTGCAAAATTCATGAGCGATGAGGAAATGGCAGCTCTTGTAAAAGCAATGGATGGAGAAAATGGCGACTTATTATTATTCGCGGCAGACAAGAATAAAGTGGTTTGGGATGTGCTTGGAAACTTACGTCTGGAAATCGCTCGCCAGTTAGAAATCTTAGATAAAGGTGACTACAAATTCTTATGGGTAACAGAATTCCCATTATTAGAATGGAACGACGAACAAGAACGTTACCAGGCAATGCATCATCCATTTACAATGCCAATGGAAGAGGACTTAGAATATCTGGATACTGACCCGGGCAGAGTACGTGCAAAAGCGTACGATATCGTTCTGAACGGTACAGAACTTGGTGGCGGTAGTGTGAGAATCTTCAATAACGATATCCAGAACAAGATGTTTGAAATGCTTGGCTTCACACCGGAACAGGCGGAAGCACAATTTGGATTCTTATTGAATGCATTTAAGTATGGGGTTCCACCACACGCAGGTCTTGCATATGGTTTGGACCGTCTGATTATGCTTATGGCAAAAGAAGACAGTATCCGTGATGTAATTGCATTCCCGAAAGTGAAAGATGCATCTTGTCTGATGACAGAGGCACCGACAAGAGTAGAGCAGAAGCAGTTGGATGAATTGGCAATTGCCATTGTGGAGACAGAAGAATAAGAAAGATGTTAGGTAAGAAGAAAGGGGCATATCAAATCTGATATGCCCCTTTTAATGACGAGAAAATGTATTAGAATCCCAATTCTTCTCCAATCAGAATTACCTTGATTCTTCCTTTTTGTCTGGAGTGACGTGTAATTACAATCTGACAGCACATGCAATCCTGAGAGTGGCAATCACCGCAATGTCCAAGTGCAGCGCAAGGAGTACGAGTTCCAAGTCTAGCAGCGTTAGGAGGTGCCGCATGTGTTCCCACACGTTGAATGCCGGAATCCACATCGTCTACCACTTTATTCATGCCGGCCAGAACAAGAACATTGTCTGGTCCACAGAGTAGACAAGCCAGACGATTTCCGTTACCATCAATATTTACAAGTTCACCGTCAATGGTAATGGCATTAGAACTCATCAAAAAATAGTCAGCAGCCATTGTTTCTAAATAAATAGCTTTCTTTTCTTCTGGGGTTTTAGCAGTATCCCGGTCGATAAAATGAAGAGATGACACGCTTTGAATTGCATCTACAAGACCGGTTTCTCGCACTGTTGCGGAACCACCCATACCCACCGTGCCTCCATCTTTCATAATATCTAAGGCTAGTTTTACTGCGTCTTCTTTGGTAGGGCAGTAAAAAGCTTCCATATTTCGTTTTTCAAAGTTTTTAATCATTGTTTTTGCTAAAGTTTCATATGCTTGTTGTTTTGGTGTCATAGTATGTACCTCCGTGTGTGTTTTCGGGCTAATATTTATCGCTATTATATCATATATATATTAAAAAATATGCAAAATTTGCTGATATTTTGTGAAAGTGAAAAAAGTAAAAAAAACGATTGACAAAGCAGAGGTCCGTGAGTATAATAACTATTGTTCGATTGAAAACGAGAACGTGCACGAGTGGCTCAGTGGTGGAGTATCGCCTTGCCAAGGCGAGGGTCGCGGGTTCGAATCCCGTCTCGTGCTTTCTGTTTGCAGAAAGCAATTTTAGAGAGTGCAGTTTTGCAGATAGGTCAATTTTATAAGGGTTCTGATTTCAGGACGATATGCACGAGTGGCTCAGTGGTGGAGTATCGCCTTGCCAAGGCGAGGGTCGCGGGTTCGAATCCCGTCTCGTGCTTTTTTTGTTGCAAAAAATGCAATTGCGTCTCGCGGGAGAGTCTGCCATGGCAGACTCTTTGTTCTTTTAAAAGATTGATTGTTTCTCAGTCATGCGTTATACTTTTATTAAAGAAATGAGCGTATATACATAAGAGGAGATAAGATATGGAAATTTATAGTGTAAAAACAGCAATTAGTTCTGATGAAACAAGGTCCTATTTTGACGGCGGATATTGGGCATATATCGGATACCATCTTTTGGCAAACTTTGTGACACTTATCACATTAGGAATTGCTTATCCGTGGATGTGCTGCATGTTGCAAAGATGGGAAGCAAAGCATACTGTTGTATGTGGAAAGCGTAAGTATTTTGACGGAAAGGGCGCACAACTATTTGGAAAATACATTTTATGGTGTTTTTTAACTGTTATTACATTAGGAATATATGGTCTGTGGCTAAGTATCGCCATGCGAAAATGGGTAGCAAAACATACTCATTTTGAAGGAGAGGAAGATAATAATAGTTATTTTGATGGTGGAGTATTAGGTTTGCTTGGAACAAACCTATTGGCAGGCCTAGTGTCGTTTGTACCGTTTGTGGGAATCGCCTGGGGCGATGTTATCAAATTAAGATGGGAAAAAGGACATACAGTTACGGATTCCAGACGTTTGATTTTTGTCGGTTCTGTTGGCAGTCTGTTTTTGAAATATTTGGTTTGGGGCATACTTACCGTGCTGACCTTGGGTATTTTTGCAATCTTTATGCCGGTGAAGTTACTTCGTTGGCAGGCAGAAAACACCACAGATAATGAGCATACGACAGAAGAGTTGATTAAACAAAGTGAATACCGCACAAATATACATACAGATGCAGCCACATTTAAAACTTACAGAGTGGAAAATGAAATGGAAGCTATCAAAGCAGGCATTACAGATGCCATGAGTGCGGAAGAACTTTTAGAACTTGCAAATAGAGGTGTTCGTTCAGCACAGTATGAATATGTATCTCGTTATGCAGAGGGAGAATACACACAGGAACCTTTCTGCTCCCTCTTAAAGGCAGCTGCAGAGGCAGAATTTGCACCGGCTATGAGTTTGTATGCAAGAACTTATGTATTGGAGGATGATGTAAGGACTGAAATAATTACCAAAGCGGCTGAAAAAGGTGAGATTTGGGCAATTAGAAGTTGCATGACTGCAGCAGCATATACATCGTTGGACTTGCCGGACAAGAAAGAATCTTTGCCAACGTTTAAAAAAGTTGTGTATTATGCGGACCTTCTGAAAGCATGTGGAGAAGAGTTGAATGTGGATGAAATCAGATTTGTTAAAGATTGTACATTTGCCATAAGAAGAATTCAATCACAGATGGCAAAATCGTCTGCGGGCAGGACTGTTCTTGCGGTGATACTTGCAGTGTTCATCGGCATTCCTCTCGTGGCAGGAATTATTATCGGCGTTGGGGCGTTCTTCTTTAATGTGCAAAAAGACGGAATTCCGGCGAATATTCCAATAGGAGCAATGGAATCTTATTTTATTGACCAAAGATAGTCCCTGTGCTACAATCTTTTTATCAAACTATAAAGAGAAGAGCAGAGTAAGAATAGGTGCGTCAAGTGCCAACCGGACGGGGAGTTGCCGGTGGGACGAAAAGGTGAGAAACCTTGCGGTACAGATTCTGCATCCCGCTGCTGCACATGACAGATATAAATTATGAAATTTCATGTAAAATACCTGCTATGCAGCTTTAAGGATTACTGCAAAGGAGGTATTTTTTTATGAAAAAATTATGGGCGTTTCTACTAGTGGCAATATTAGTAATAAATGCTACTGTATGTGGAGTTAGTGCAAAAGAAGAACGCAAAACAGTAGATGTGATGTTTCTTCACGACACGCATTCTCATTTAAAAGAGTTTGCTACAGTAGAAGATGGTAAAACACAGATTCTTGGTGGATTTGCAAAAATCAAGACGCTGATTAATGAACAAAAAGAAAAGAATCCGGATACACTTCTTTTGGATGCTGGAGATTTTTCTATGGGAACATTGATCCAAGCAGTATATGAACAAGAAGCATCGGAAATTCGTATGCTTGGCGATTTGGGAATCGAGGCAACCACTCTTGGGAATCATGAATTCGATTATAAAGCAAAAGGCCTTGCCAATATGATGGAAAATGCGGTGAAAAGTGGAGATAAACTTCCAGAAATGGTTCTTTGTAATGTGGACTGGGAAGGCATGGAAACAAAGGGACTTACTAAGGAACAAGAATTGTTGAAGAGATCTTTTGATATGTATGGTACAAAAGATTACACTGTTGTGGAAAAAGATGGAGTGAAAATTGCAATCATTGGAGTGTTTGGATTGGATGCTTATGATTGTGTGCCAAACTGTCCGTTGGATTTTAAAAATCCGGTAGATGCGGTAAAAGAAACAGTAGCAGAGATTCAGAAAAACGAAAAAGTAGATTTAATTGCTTGTGTTTCTCACAGTGGAACTTGGGAGAATGAAGATAAGTCCGAAGATGAAATTCTGGCAAAAGAAGTGCCGGAATTGGATTTGATTGTAAGTGGTCATACACACACAAGATTGGATGAACCAATTGTACATGGTGATACTTACATTGTGTCTGTAGGGGAGTATGGAAAGTATTTGGGAAATCTTTCTATGACACAAAAAGCAGACGGAAGATGGAAAATGGATTTTTATGAGCTGATTACTGTTGGGGACAAGGTTGCGATTGATGCACAGACTCAAAAAAAGGTAGATGCACTGATGGACATGGTAGATAGCAAATACTTGGAACAGTTTGGTTACACAAAAGACCAAGTGTTATGTACCAACGATATTGATTTTACTACTAGTGAGGATGCAGGTGCAAAACATACGGAGCAAAACCTTGGTAGTATCATGGCAGATGCCTACACTTACGCAGTGGAGCACTCCAACAACGAAGATAAGAATCCTGTAGATGTTGCGGTTGTACCAGCAGGAACCATTCGTGACACTTACGCAAAGGGAAATATTACAACAGAGAATGTATTCAATTCATTTTCTCTTGGAATAGGAAAGGATGAGATTCCAGGATACCCACTTATTAGTGTTTATCTAACAGGAGAAGAGTTGAAAATTGTAGCTGAAATCGATTCCAGTGTTTCGGATTTAATGACAACCGCTAGATTATACACCGATGGTTTGTATTGGAGTTACAATCCAAATCGTATGATTTTAAATAAAACAACAGATGTTTACATTTGCAATGGAGAGGAAGAACGAGTAGAACTGGAAGATGAAAAACTCTATCGAGTTGTTACAGATTTCTATTCATCACAAATGCTCGGTGGCGTAACAGATATGTCTTATGGATTACTTTCGATTATTCCAAAATTTGCAGATGGAACTCCAATAGAGAACTATGAGGATGCCATTATTACTTCTGATGGGCAAGAATTAAAGGCCTGGGTTGCAATTGCAAAATATATGCAATCCTTCGAAGATACAGACGGAGATGGTGTTGGAGAAGTTCCAGCTAAATACGGAACACAAGAAGGAAGAAAAGTAATAGAAGATAGTAAAAAACTGGGAGATTTAGTGAAGTATCCAAATAAGTTCTTTTTTATGATTGTTGGAGTTGTATTGGTAGTACTTGCAATTTTAATATTGCTAATATGGTTGCTTGTAAAATTGACAAAAAAGATTTTTGAAAAGTCAGGAAAAAAAGTTAACGCAAGAAAGATTGCTATAAATGCAGTTTTGATAGCAACTTATATTGTGTTGTCTTTGTTGGCAATCAACTTAGGACCATTAAAACTGACCTTTGAGCCCTTTCCTGTTATACTTGTAGCTGTGGTCTTTGGGCCAGTAGATGCAATGATTGTGGGAGGACTTGGTGAACTGATTAACCAAATGCTAACATTTGGATTGACACCAACCACATTTTTGTGGATTCTTCCGGTTGTCTCGCGAGGTTTGTTGATTGGAATTCTTGCAAAGGTTTGGAAAAAGGAAAGCAGTGTATTGGCAATCATAAGCAAAAAGGTACCAGTAGTATTTTTAGGTGTGAATGTTGTAGCAGGAGTGCTACATTCTGTGTTAAATACCATTGCACTTTATGTGGACTCTAAAATGTTTGGATATTATTCAGAGGCACTTGTTTTTGGAGCACTTTTCGTGAGAATTGCTGCATCTGTAATTACGGCTATTATCATGGGATATGCAACAAAATCAGTGGTTCATGCATTGAAAAAAGCGAGTCTTATTTGAGGGAGGAAGTCATGACAGGAGTCGAAGCAATAGAATATATTCACTCTATGGTTTGGGATAGAAAAGCTACAGGATACGAGCATGCAAAGTTGTTGCTAGAGAAAATGGGAAACCCCGAAAAGAAGTTGAAGTATGTTCATATTGGTGGAACCAATGGAAAAGGAAGTACAGCAACTATGCTTGCGTCCATTATGCAAAAAGCAGGCTATAAAACAGGACTTTACACATCACCTTACATTTATCGTTTTCATGAACGGATGCAGATAAATGGAGAAGAAATTTCAGACGAAGAGTTGGCAGAAATTACATCTTACGTGAAAGCATTTGTGGATGATATGCCAATTGGCCCTTCGGAGTTTGCGTTAGTGTGTTGTATTGCATTCGAATATTTTTCGAGAAACAACTGTGACATTGTAATATTGGAAGTTGGCATGGGCGGAGAAAATGATTCTACCAATGTAATCGAGTGTCCAGAAGTGGCGGTGTTAACAAACATTGGATTGGACCACACAGAGTTTTTGGGAACTACCCTAGAAGAGATTGCTTTGACAAAAGCGGGGATTTTCAAGAAAAATGGAACTGCAGTTGTGTACCCAAGCACAGAAACCGTGCAAGAACTATTTTGTGACGTTTGTGAAGAAAAAAATGTAGAATTGCATATGGTGGATTTCAACTTGTTGACAACAAAACATTGCGACTTGTTGGGGCAGATATTTTCATTTGGGAAGCGAAAAAATTTAAGACTTTCTTTGCTAGGAAGTCATCAACAAAACAATGCAGCAGTGGTACTTACAACCATAGACATTTTGGTGAAAAAAGGTTGGAAGATTACAGAAGATGCTATTTATCAAGGACTAGAAGCAGCAAAGTGGCCAGGGCGATTTCAAGTGCTTGGTACGGACCCGATTTTTATTATGGACGGTGGACATAATCCACAATGTATGGAAGCCTTGGTGAAAAATATAGAAGAGTATTTGTGTGGTAAGAAAGTAATTGCCATTACGGGTGTTTTGCAGGATAAGGATTACAAAGACATGTATTTGCCAGTAATTCCATATGTGTCCGAATTTGTATGTATCACGCCACCTACGCCGAGAAGAATGGAAGCAGAAGTTTTGGCGGAGCGTTTAAGGTCAGAGGGAGCGAAGGCGATTGCGGCTCCATCTATAGACGAGGCGGTAAAAATGGCCATAGCACGAGCTGATATGGAAAGTGCAATTGTGTGCGTTGGTTCTTTGTATAGTATAGGAGAGATAAAAAGTAGCTTCGAAGCTCTGTAAACCATTTGTTTACTTTAGATTTTGAATGTGTTACAATAGAATATCCATAAGTTTATGTAAGGAGAAATAATTATGAGTTATGCAGATCAAGTGTTTATCGATATGTGTCGTGATATTATTGACAACGGTGTAAGTACAGAAGGGGAAAAGGTTCGCCCGAAATGGGAGGATGGAACTTCTGCTTATACGATAAAAAAATTCTGTGTAGTGAATCGTTATGATTTATCAAAAGAGTTTCCGGCATTGACACTCAGACGTACCGGAATTAAGAGTTGTGTAGACGAGTTGCTTTGGATTTGGCAGAGAAAGTCTAACAATATTCATGATTTGAAGCCACACATCTGGGATAGTTGGGCAGATGAAGACGGATCTATCGGAAAAGCATATGGCTACCAGATGAGCGTGAAACATCAATATAAAGAGGGTATGATGGATCAGGTTGACAGAGTGATTTATGATCTGAAGAACAATCCATACAGCCGTCGTATTATGACAAATATCTATGTACATCAGGATTTACATGAAATGAATCTGTATCCATGTGCATATAGCATGACGTTTAATGTAACCAAGAGACCAGATAGTGAGAAATTGGTGTTGAATGCCATTCTAAATCAGCGTTCACAGGATGTATTAGCGGCCAATAACTGGAATGTATGCCAATACGCAGTCCTTGTTCATATGCTTGCACAGGTTTGTGATATGCAGGTGGGTGAGTTTGTGCATGTGATTGCAGATGCTCATATTTATGACAGACACATTCCTCTTGTGGAAGAATTGATTTCCAGAGAACCACTTCCTGCACCTACACTTTGGCTGAATCCGGAGATTAAGGATTTCTATGATTTTACACCGGATGATGTGAGACTGGACAATTATGTAACAGGACCACAGATTAAGGATATTCCAATTGCAGTTTAGAAGAGAGGGATTATATATGAATTTAATTGTTGCAGTAGACAAGAACTGGGCAATCGGCAATCAAAATAAATTGTTGGTCAGCATTCCTGCTGACATGAAATTTTTCCGGGAGACAACTATGAATAAGGTGGTTGTCATGGGAAGAAAAACCTTAGAGAGCTTTCCGAATGGATTGCCTTTAAAAAAGAGAACCAATATTGTGCTTACCAGAGATAAGAACTATCAGGTGAAGGATGCCATTGTTCTTCACACGGTAGAAGAAGTATTAGAAGAATTAAAGAAATACAATGAGGAAGAAATCTACATCATTGGTGGCGAAAGCATTTATAGACAGTTTCTTCCATATTGTAAGGTCGCTCATGTGACAAAGGTGAATCATGCATATGAGGCAGATACATATTTTCCAAATCTGGACGAGAAGGATGAATGGGTAGTCACAGGTGTGAGCGAGGAGCAGACTTATTTTGATTTAGAGTATGAGTTTGTGAGATATGAGAGATTACAATAAGAGAGAGGACTAGTATGAAAAAGATTTCAGGAAATAGATTGCTTGTAAAAGCCCTGAAAGAAGAAGGGGTAGAAGTTCTGTTTGGGTATCCGGGAGCTACCATTATTGATATCGGAGATGAATTGTTCAAACAGGATGAGATTAAAGTGATTTTGCCAAGACATGAACAGGCTCTTGTTCATGAGGCAGACGCCTATGCAAGAAGCACCGGAAAGGTAGGAGTGTGTCTCGTAACCAGCGGACCGGGGGCAACCAATATCGTAACAGCTATTGCAACAGCAAATTATGACAGCGTACCGCTTGTTTGCTTTACGGGTCAGGTTCCAAGACACCTGATTGGAAACGATGCTTTTCAGGAGGCAGATATCGTAGGTATTACCAGAAGTATTTGTAAATGGGGTATTACGGTACAGAATCGTGAAGATTTGGGGCGTATTATCAAAGAAGCATTTTATATTGCGAGAACAGGAAGACCGGGACCGGTTATTGTCGACCTTCCGAAGGATGTAATGGCAGAAATTGGAAGTGCAGAATATCCGGAGACTGTGAATATGCGAGGTTACAAGCCGAATACATCTGTACATATCGGGCAGCTAAAACGAGCTTTGGGTATGCTTGAAAAGGCAAAAAGACCACTATTCCTTGCAGGAGGTGGAGTGAATATAGCAAAGGCCAATGACAATTTCAAGAAAATTGTTGAACTAACAAAGGTGCCAGTAGTTACCACCATCATGGGCAGGGGAGCAATCCCTACAAACCATCCATTATTTATTGGAAATTTAGGTATGCATGGAGCCTATGCTGCAAATATGGCAGTGAGTGAATGTGATTTGTTATTCTCAATCGGTACCAGATTTAATGACCGTATTACAGGGAAATTACATGCATTTGCTCCAAAGGCACAGATTGTACATATTGATATTGACACGGGCTCTATTTCGAGAAATGTACATGTGGATGTTCCAATTGTTGCGGATGCATTGGATGCCACTGAGAAAATATTAGAATATGTGAATGAGCTGGATACAGAAAAATGGGTGGCTCAGGTTGAAGCATGGAAAGCAGAACATCCATTGACTATGAAAGATAGTGTAAAGTTGACTCCGCAAAAAATTATTCAGACCATCAATGAGAGCTTTGATGAGGCCATTGTTGTTACAGATGTTGGACAGCATCAAATGTTCACAACACAATATTTGGAATTGACGGAAGGCAAGAAACTTTTAACTTCAGGGGGACTTGGAACTATGGGATATGGATTCCCAGGTGCTGTAGGTGCCCAAATTGGTAATCCGGACACGCCGGTTATTATGATTTCCGGTGATGGCGGTATGCAGATGAATATTCAGGAGTTTGCGACAGCAGTATTACAGGAATTACCGATTATTCTATGTGTATTCAATAACTCGTACCTTGGAATGGTTCGCCAATGGCAGAAATTATTCTATGGAAAACGTTATTCCATGACATGTTTGCGTTCTGGAAAAGCCTGCGAAGGAAAATGTGGCACGGAAGGATGCGAATGTCCACCATATACGCCAGATTTTGTGAAACTGGCAGAGAGTTATGGGGCAAAAGGACTTCGGGTATTCAAGCCGGAAGATGTCTTGGCAGCTTTTGAGGAAGCAAAGAAAAATACAAAGACTCCAACCTTAATCGAATTTATTATTGATCCAGAAGATTTGGTTTACCCGATGGTAAAACCGGGTGGAGCGTTGGAAGAATTACTTATGGATTGTTAGGAAGGAGCAGAGTGTGATGACGAATTCAACAATGAAAAAAAGATGGATTTCTCTATTTGTAGAAAACCAGGTCGGTGTACTTCCTAAGATTTCAGGTCTGTTTTCCGGAAAGTTGTATAATTTGGATAGTTTAACGGTAGGTCCTACAGAGGATCCATCCGTTTCAAGAATGACCATTGCCACATCCAGTGACGATGAAACATTTGAACAGATTAAAAAGCAACTGAACAAAATGGTGGAAGTTATCAAAGTCATTGATTTTACCAATAGTTCTGTTTGTATGAAGGAACTCTTATATGTGAAAGTGAAGAAATGTTCCAGACATGATAAAGCAGAGTTGTTCCAGATTGCAGAGTCTTTCCAGGCAAGAATCGTAGATTACGGAAAAGAC
>JAZRON010000044.1:0-2054 GCA_045648725.1 Faecalimonas sp. | reverse complement strand
CTTCTGACACTCTGCTTCTTCTTTCAAACGGGCCACTTCTTCAGCAATCTCCTTTTCCTTTGCTGAGAGCATCACTGATATGGCTTTCACACTTTCGGACTTCTCCTCATAATCCGCAAGGGCACGAAATCCACAAAGCATGGACACACGAACACCGCCTTTATAATTTTGTACGCCAACAAGTTTGATAATACCTATCTCCCCTGTCTTTTTCACATGAGGTGCGCAACATGCGCAAGTATCGTATCCCGGCACTTCCACGATTCGTACCTGTCCATCAATCTCAATTTTACTGCGGTATTCTATTTTTTCCAATTGTTCCTTTGTTGGATAAAGCACTTGAATATCTATGTTTTTTACAACCGCTTCATTTGCCTTTTTCTCGATTTCTCTTAGTTGCTCTTTTGTAAGTACACCATTAAAATCCATAGTAACAGCTTCTTTTCCTAGGTGAAATCCTACATTATCATATCCGTAGGTTTGGTGGATGAGACCTGATACGATATGTTCTCCGGAATGCTGCTGCATTTTCGAAAAACGTTCTTCCCAATCTATACTTCCTTCCACCTCTTTGCCCACTTCCAATGGCTCTCGCATTTTGTGATAAATAAGCCCCTCTCTTTCCTGTACGTCAACAACTTCTATCCCGTCAATCCCTCCGGTGTCTGCATACTGCCCGCCTCCCTCAGGAAAAAAGGCAGTTCTCGTAAGAACCGCCTCATAATAGTCTCCTGCTTTTTCGCAAGCAATTACAGTTGCAGAGAAGGTTATCATATGGCTGTCTTCATAAAATAACTTTTCTGTCATTTGCTTACATCCTTTCCGGTGCTTCAAATCCTAACATATCAATGCACGCTTCCAATACCTTTTTCGTCACTGCAAGAAGTGCAATGTAACCAGCCTGTTTTCTTGCATCCTCTTCTGAAAGAATCTTTGTCTCATGATAAAAACGATTAAATGCATTTGACAAATCATAAATATAAGCACAGATTTTATGCGGTGCAAGTTCTTCATAGGCATTTTCAATCACTTGATTGAATTTTGCCACTTCCAGCATGAGTGCTTTCATACCGTCAGAATCTGCTCTCTGAAGTTCACATGCGTCGATTGTATTTCCTGCTTCCGCATATCTATTCAGAATAGATTTAATACGCACAATTGTGTACAAAATATACGGTCCGGTATTTCCTTCAAAAGAAATAAAACGGTCCACATCAAACACGTAATCCTTTGCTGCCTGATTTGATAAATCACCATATTTGAGAGCTGCCAAGCCTACTTTCTTTGCAGTCTCTTTTGCTTCCTCTTCGGCAATTGTATGATTTTCTACGATTTTATCAAGCATCTTATGATTAATATCGCCAACCAGTTCTTCCAGACGCATTACTCCGCCATCTCTCGTTTTAAATGGCTTTCCGTCTTTTCCATTCATAGTTCCAAAACCAATGTGTTTCAGTTCTGTCTCTTCACGTACGATTCCTGTCTTCTTTGCACAGCGGAATACTTGTTCAAAATGCATTTCCTGACGCTTGTCTGTAACGTAGATAACTTGATCCGGTTGATACAATTTCTCACGCTCGACCAATGTCGCCAAATCCGTAGTCGCATATAATGCAGCGCCATCAGATTTCAAAATCATACACGGTGGCACTTCTTTCGTGTCAGTTTCTTCCTTTACATCTACAACCAAAGCGCCCTGGTCTTCATGTGCATAACCTTCTGTTTTCAGATATTCTACCATATCTGCAATGTATGGTTTTGCATCAGCCTCACCTTTCCAAAGGTCAAACTCCACATTTAATGCGCTGTAATTCTTCTTTAAGTCAGGCAAAGAAACTTTCATGATATGTTTCCAAAGAGCAGTGTATCCTCTGTGACCGTTCTGAAGCAGATAGGTAGCCTGAAGAGCTGCTTCCTTGAATTCTTCATTCTCTTTCGCATATGCACTTGCAGTCGGATAAATCGCGCAATCAAAAACTTAGAATTGTTGCTGGATAATATCGAAACAGAAGGGCAAATGACTTTTGAAGACGGTATGATTTCCTGTGAAAGTT
>JAZRON010000043.1:0-31270 GCA_045648725.1 Faecalimonas sp. | reverse complement strand
TCCATTTTTTCTCAATCAAATGAGTACTGAAAATATGGACATGCAAATAATCCCTGCTTGCGTTGGTAGCAACCTTGGTCACTTCCACATCTGCAAACAGAGCCTGTATTCCATTACCTAATTTTAACGTTGGAAACACCTCAAAGAATTTCTTTGTCATTCTATTTCTCCCAGTTCAAAAGCTCTTGTCTGAGCGTTTCGAGTAGTTCTTCTTCTTTTACTTTTTTCACTATTTCGCCCTTTTTAATCAAAAGGCCTTCACCGATGCCTCCGGCAATTCCGATATCTGCCTCTTTGGCTTCGCCAGGACCATTTACCACACAACCCATAACTGCCACTTTGATATCTAGCGGAATATCCGCCACCATATTTTCTACCTGGTTCGCAAGTCCGATTAAATCAATCTTCGTTCTTCCACAAGTCGGACAAGACACTACCTCTATTCCACCTTTACGAAGCCCCAAAGTCTTTAAAATCAATTTCGCTGATTTAATCTCTTCCAACGGGTCCCCTGTCAAAGACACACGAATGGTATCTCCAAGGCCTTGATACAACATAATTCCAAGTCCAACAGAAGACTTAATATTTCCCGAAAGAACGGTGCCCGATTCTGTAATCCCGATATGAAGGGGATAATCGCATTGCTCTGAAATCAGTTCGTGGGCTTTCACGCACATCATAACGTCCGAAGACTTAATGCTTACTACCAACTTATCATATCCCATGTCCTCAATTAGGTGCACTTTGTCTAATGCACTCTCCACAATACCTTCTGCAGTCACACCACCGTATTTTTCAACAAGCTCTTTCTCTAAAGAACCACTATTTACACCGACGCGAATCGGAACATTGTATTCCTTCGCCTTGTCTACTACTGCCTTCACCCTGGAAACATCGCCGATATTTCCCGGATTGATACGAATCTTATCTGCACCGTTTTCAATGGCTGCAATGGCCAATTTATAATCAAAATGAATGTCTGCAACCAAAGGAATATGAATCTGTTTCTTGATTTCCCCAAGAGCCTTTGCTGCCTCCATAGTTGGAACTGCACAGCGGATAATCTCACAACCCGCAGCTTCCAATGCAAGAATCTGTGCAACGGTTGCCTGTACATCTTCTGTCTTTGTATTTGTCATGGATTGAATGGCAATCGGGTTCCCACCACCGATTTTACGACTTCCAATTTGGATTACTTTCGTTTGTTCTCTTTTCATAACATAATACCTCCTGTGAGTGTATTTCACTAATTATCTTTCTCAATTATTCGCGTGTGTCCTTACCCATTGCAAGCCGAGCCTCTAATTCGGCTATGTACGCATCTTTTTCTTGCAACTGTACCTTCTGCTCGTTAAGCTGCACTTTCTGACTGTCAATCTCATCCTGCATTTCATCAATCATAAGTTGCACCGTATTTCTATCCAATTCCAATAATTCCTTTGAAAACATATTCATCACCTTCTCCGTATTCAGACACAGGTCATATACCTCTTCATACATCTCACGGAACTCAGGGTATTCTTCAATTAATCGAATAATGGTTTCCGGATTGTCATCAGACAGAAATATTAGCCATGCCTCCAACTTGTTTCTTATACCATTATTGTCGTAAATCTTCTTCATAATGTCAAGTGGAATAAATAAGAATTCCTGCAACAATTCTACTTCTACCCCTGTATCGGTTTGCTGTTTACTTCGGTGAATACTGTCATGCGGAAATGTATGAAATTCTTTTGGACTTTGTTCATAGAAAATGATACTGTAGACTTTTTTGATATCTTTGTATGAAAATTTCTTCCCTTTTTCTCCACGAACACGTTTGTACTGTCTAAGTAATAAATCTGCAGAATAGCAGGCTGCACGTTGTCCCGGAAATTTGTAGCCAATTCGCTGACATTCCACGTTGGCAATACTGCCATCTTCCAATTGGACTACAATGTCCATAATCAGAAGAGAACTTTCATCAGCAATTCTAGTGGAATCATTTGGAAGAACCTTCAAAATTTTAACCTTCTGCTTTAGGAGCAGGGATAAAAGTTCCTCCAAGCGTTCCGGTTTTGCATCCGGGTCTAGGATTTCCTTGAAAAAGCAATCATAGAGCATCTTAACTCCACACGCTCCGCAGCAAATATCCAGAAAATAATCTTGGTGCTGTTCTTTCCATGTTTCAAAAGTTGTTTTTAGATTTTCCTTGCTTAAAATATCGTCTAATATCTGCTGACGTTCTCTAAGCTTAGGAAAATACAGTTGTAGTGTGTTTGCCATAGCAATACTTCCTCCTTCTTTAGTTGTAAATTTAAATGTGATTTCAAGCAGGAAATTCGATTTGTCATCAGAATAAAGAATGGCTGTTAAGCCAAGAAAATAGAAATTCTGCTTGTTTTGATAAAATAGCATAGATGTATGTAATTGTCAACACTTCTGCTATTGGAACTATCATTTTTAAGGATAGCCATAACTTCCACTGTCAAATCGACTGATATTCGGACATAAATGGTACGCAACATTTTATTAAAAAAACGAGAGGTCGAAACCTCTCGTTAAAGTTCTTCATCACTCAGTCAGTTTTTATTTTACAATTAATCTTCTTTCCGATTCAGTTTTGTCGTTGCTATTATACTTACTGTAGCATATCCTATTGTTATATAATTCTTTTTTTCGTAATGCTCTCTTTTACTCCCTCTACTTAGTACCTGACTCTTGCTTACTTTCTTTTGCCCAAATATTTCCTACTGCTCTAATTCCAACTACCACACTAACGCCTTTCACCAAGTACTCAATCCAATTACCGCTAATTGCCTCTATAAAATAGTCACCTATAAAATAAAGAACGAAAAACAATAGAATTTGAATGATATACTCCTTAAAGTATGCACTCTTTCGAGTACGTATGCCTGCCAATAAATCGAGGATCGCCCCAACAATAACACATATCAAAACTACAATTGTTGACATCATAAAGGCTCTTCCTAATAATTTGGGTACTTCTACAACTTCGCTTTTTGAACCAAAAACAACACATGACATCATCACTAGCAACACTAAGAACAAAATCATGCTAATTTTTCCTATTAGTTTAAATACTCTTTTATTTCTATTTTCCATTTAATGTCCACTCCTCCTATTTTTTAGTATGCTTTCTCCAAAAATTCTTTTTTCCCTCGATATTTTCTTATTATTCTCCCTTAGAAGAACCAGCTTCGATAATATGCAAAAATCTGTCCACATACTGTTTATCCAAATCACATTTTTCATGCCCTTCAGAACTACTGCTTTTTGGAACACCTAACTGTACTAAATTTTGGTCAAAATCTTCTAATTCTAAATATGTATCGTCCACATATCTTTTAATCTCATCATTTACACTCGGTGCATGGAACACAACTTTCTTTCCATCTAATTGTATCTGATAAAAGAAGTTTCCCGTCTTCTTATACTCTTGAAGCGTCAAAGCTTTATCTCCAAAACCGGTTACAACTTCATTCACATCGGAGTATGTATATTCTACACCTGTCGGATGTATTGGCGAATAGCATACAATATTCTTCTCTGTCACAAAGGTTACACTTGTCATACAACAATACATACCTACAAGCCACACCACAATCGCTATTATCCGCCATTTCCCAAGACAATTCCAAAGACAGAACAAATCGTTCATGTCTTCCACTTGTTCTGTTGTTCTCAAACCAAGTTTCACAATTGACCATACAATTAGTAAAATTACTGGAATTGCTATAAGCCATATTAACATTCCGCTTGCAAATGCATGGAGCTCATAAAACAGCCACCCCTCTGGAGCAAGAATTTTAACCATTAACATATCGATACCGATAACCATAGCAAACATTAAAACAATTGTTAAAACCAACATTGGTATAAGAAACACATTTAATTTATTCTGCCTTTTGACGCGATTTCTATTGCGTCTATATTGGACTATGTAATATGTCCAGTTGATAATTAAACAAATGGCTGCAATTATTGCACAAATAGAATTTAAAACTAAAACATCGTACTCTTTCTCATAAATATTGATGAATAACCAAAGGATTGGTCCTAAACATATCAGCGAACGTATAATCGTAAGTGATAAATTTGGAGTATTTATTTCCTTTAAATCCTCTATTATTTCCTTGTTATTTTCAACTTCTTTGAATGTCATCTTTATACCTTCCTTTGTCTATGTGAAATCAGAATCAACAGCACTTGATGCCTCTTGCCTTAAACTCGAAATACATTTTACTTATCTCTGTTTGCTCAAAATCTACTTTGTTTACATATTCCTCCTGTGTACTATAAAACACTCGATTCCTTCCCTTGCATTTGATTTTGACCCTATAATACCCTTTGTCGTCATTGTACTGATGAATCACCATTATCTTTTGCACCTCAACAATGTCTTTATATTGTACAATATATTCTTTTGTCCCCTTAAAAATTGAAACACTGTCTTCTCTAAAATGTACCTCTATCGTTTGGTTATGCGGAATATATTTATCTAGTTTCAAAATTATAAAACAACTCAAAAGCATTCCAATAGGAAATATAATTTCCAACACATCATCCATCCCAAACAATTCATGTGCTACAACGGATGTTCCATAAGCTCCAATAAATGCAAGTAGAAATATGACAACTAGAATTAATTTATTTGTCTTTTCTACATTTATCGTAAATTTCTTATTCTCTATTGACATATAAAGGCTCCCTATTTCTGTTTAATATCTTTCATCAAAAACTGCAAACACCTTCATGCATTCATCACAATAATATCCTTCTGCCTTATATTCCAAATTAATGGCGTTCTTTCTATAAAACTTTCCTTTTTCTTCTTCCGGACACCAACTCACATTAACTGTAGGAAACAGAACGTGTCCATCTCTAATTTCCACTAAACCTTTTTTTATTTCTTTTCCGCATTTCGGACATTTCATAATCTCATTCCCTTCTTGTCTGAAACTTTCTAATATTCCCAAACAGACTTTCAAATCATACCACAATTGGTATTTATTTGCAAATCTCTCTTGCTTCCCTCTTGTCTCTGTGCTATCTTATTCATACGCAAACTCTTGGTGCACACTTCAGTGCCATTTGCGTTTCTACTTGGTCTTAAAATTCAAAGCAATTCGCTATAATTCCAAGTACATTTTATTATTTATCAATTTTATAAGGAGGATTTTGCCTATGCAAAACAAACAACCTGCTTCGTTTATGGAAGCAACCGGGGTCATTGAATTTAATATGACCAACAACTACATGTTTCGTTACATTTTACAAAAGAACGAAAAGGTGCTTCGTGGCCTTATCTGTTCCCTACTTCATTTAAAACCAGAACAGATAAAATCCATCGAAATCACCAACCCTATCAATCTGTCTGGAGATATCACTGGAAAAGAATTCATTCTTGACATCAACTTAAAGCTAAATGATGATACGCTCATCAATTTAGAAATGCAGGTGGCCAACGAATACAACTGGCCGGAACGTTCCCTGTCCTACCTCTGTAGGTCCTTCGACCAACTCTATCAAGGTCAGGAATCCTTGGATGTGCTGCCTGTAATTCATATCGGTTTTCTTGATTTTACACTACATCCGGAAGCCTCGGAATTTTATGCTACATACAGGATGCTGAATGTTAAAAATCACCGCGTATATAGTGACAAATTTATACTCTCTGTGGTAAACTTGAATCAAATAGAATTGGCAACGGAAGAAGACAAAACTTATAACATTGACTTTTGGGCGCGTATTTTCAAGGCCAAGACATGGGAGGAATTAAAAATGTTTGCAAAGGACAATGAATTTTTACAAGAAGCAGCAGAAAGTTTATATGTAGCAAATGCGGACGAAATCGTTCGCCAACAATGTCGCGCCCGCGAAGATGCCGAACGACTGCAACGCACCTTGGAACGTGATAATAATCTTTTGAAAAGGGATAATGCCGCACTGAAAGAAGACCTTGCTGCTCTCAAAGATGACAACACTGCTCTCAAAGATGACAACGCCACTCTCAAAGACAACAACGCTGCCCTTCAGGCACGCATTGCCGAATTAGAACAGGCACTCGCTGAAACAAATGAAAAATAAATTCAACAACACATATTATGAAAGCTTCCTTGCAACCAAAACGCAAGGAAGCTTTTTCTCTATCTTACCAAAACCAATACTGCTTCTTCACCCCAATATAAACTCCAACTCCTGCGAGAATGGCCACACCAGCAACCACTATCAAGGCAATATTCCAATGCCAATCTGTCAATGGTTTTGAGGTCAGCAAATAAGTTCCCGCAGTATCAATTGACAGTTCATTATTATCTTCTACGGAAATTCTTTGATACTTGTCCTTCTGTTCATTATACAGATAAAGATACTTTTCATCTGTCACTTTTTCACTTAAATCTATTTTGATTTTTCCACAGAGCTTATTCCCGTCATTGACTACAAAAGAAAATCCATTTTCCTCGGTTCGGAAACGAAGCTCTGTCTTTAAATTGTTTTCATAATTTACAATATCTTTTCCATCAAGGTAAATAACATAATCTTCACCTTGAATTGTCAGCTTTTCTCCATTTTCATACAAATATTTTAAGATTTCTTTGGAAATCACTGCATATTTCTGTACCGTGACCTCAGCCGGAATAATACTAGTTTCTCCCGTGCTGACTGCCACTGTTTCTACTTGTTCATTTTTAGCACCATTTTCATTCACAATAACTGACACGGACACATGTGCCTCCCCATTGGAGACTATGATTGCTGCACTTCCGCAGGATTTGGCTGTGATTACACCTTTTGTAGATACTGTTGCCACTTTTTCATTTGTGGATTTGTATGTAATCTTACTTTCTGCTCCTGCGGGCTGAACAATTGCTTTTATCTGAAAAGTCTGAGCCGGTTTCATCACTTGGTAGTCACTATTTAGTTGTATTGCAGTAGTAGCCACTTTCACTCGAATATGGGCTTCCTTTGTAATATCTCCCGCCGATACATAGATAACCACTTGTCCGGATGCAATCCCTTTTACTTCTCCTGAGGAATTCACAGTAGCAATCCCAGGATTGGAAGACCGATAGGTTACGGTTGTATCTGTAGCATCAGATGGCAACACGGTAACTGTTAAATTCATGGTTGCATCTACATTTAATTCTTTTTCATAGTCTGAAATCTCTACATCTTTTACTTGTATAATTTCTTCTGTCTCTTCTAATGTATCTTCTGTATCTTCCAATATGTCTTGATTATCTGCAAACACAGAATCCATATCACTTGCATAGCACGTTGTTCCTGAAAATAGCATTATGCTAATCACACATAGAGCCAAAAATGCTTTCAGCCCTTGCGCCTTTCTTTTTCTACTCATCTGTTTTCCTGCTCTTTCGTTCTTATCTTACCAACAAACCTAATTTTTCTAATACATAGTTAAAGTATGTTACTTCATCATAAGTAACTCTCGCTTCCACCGTCATACCATTAGCCAAATTCACTTTTCTCCCGGATTTGCTGACTACATAATCTGTGTCCGGCTTGATCTTGATTTTAAATACGGAATTTGATTGTCCGTTCTCGCCCTCAGTAGAGGTAATGTTGCTATCAATGGAAACGATTGTTCCGGTAATATTGCCATATACAGTCTGAATCAACCCATCAACAGCCATCTGCACTTTGTTGCCTTCTTCCATTCTTGCCATATCTGCTGTACTTACATAGGCTTCCACCGTCACATCTGAATTCTCCGGTGTAATGGTTGCTACTGCAGAACCGGTCTGCACAACCATACCCGTCTTATAGTCTGCCAACATGTGTAAAACACCTGTACTGGCTGCCCTTACACTATACTCTTCCTGTCCGCTATCTACTGCTGTCAATTGAGCATCAATGGAAGCAATCTGCAGCTCAGCTTCCTTAATCATGTTTTCTGCCGACTGAATGGCATTATAATAAATCTCAGAAATCTTTCCCTGATTCTTTACCAATTCATTTTCAATTTGTTCTTCTGTATATCCATACGCCTGATACATGCTTCCGTCAAATGTATTCTGTGCCACCTGTGCTTTGTAGGCTGCAAATGCGCTATAAAACAGTTCATCTTCTGAATTAGATGCGTCAAAATAATTAGTGTCATCTTTGATGGACTTTACCAAAAGTTCTGACTGTGATATCTGCTTTTCATACGCTGTTTTATTCGCCTGCAATTGTTCTTCCTGCAGGTTGTAATCTGTACTCTTAATTGTAAACAGAACATCTCCTGCCTGCACAATCTTTCCTTCTTCCATGTGACATTCTTCTATTTCACCAGTATAGACCGGCATCACATAGTTTGATGTCTTGCTTGTAACCGTGCCCTGTGAAATTATCATGTATGGTTTTTTTGCATTCATGCTCCACACAATCACTCCCACAAGGGCAAATGTCACAATAAGTAAAATCATATATCCAAAAGCCGGAAGTTTCTTTTCAAACAGCAGACGGCTATCCTTTAGCTGTTCCATTGTTTTCATCTGTTTTTTCATAAATAAGTCATAACTCCTTATGCTTTCTCTGCCCTTGGGACAAATACATCCGCGATAGTAATGCCTTCTTCCTCATTGTTATCTAAGAAGATGGTGTAATTGTAATCTGCCAATTTGATATCCTGCTCGAATGCCTCTACGTTTATTTTGTCATAGGCAAATTTTAGAGATGTTTCTGGGCCTGTGTATCTGCAATATAGGGCGTTTGGAACGCGAATTACTGATTCCATAGAATACGGTGGCTCAACGCTATGAATGTAGTTGTTGCATTGTAGCATCATAACGATTTCCATATCTAGTTCGTTATTTTCATTCATAAATGTTCTCGTATATTGAATCAATGGTCCAATCTGCATTGCACCTTTTGTTCTTATGTAGGATTGCATTTGCTCGATTGACACGTTGAAGTCAAAAGACTCGTCGTCTAACAAAATTTTGTATTTTAAAACATTGGTTAGTTTTAAAACTTTATTATTATAATATTGCAATTTATTCATAATAATTTTCCCCAACTATAATTATTTTCTATCTGTCATTATTATACTTCATTACTTATCAACTAAAATTACGCCTTTGACTATTTTTCTTATAATATCATTACAACTACCAAAACAACAAAAAATAGCATTCCTAAAATCACAGCATCTCTAATGTAACTTTTATTTTTGTTCGAAAATTTTTTTTCTTTATCCTGTTTTATAGTCCAAAATATGTCCAAAAACAGACTTAATACACTAAACGCCACCGTTAATATGCATAACACACAAAATACCAAACCATTAAACAAATTATAATCGTACATCTGTTTTAAAAATATTATAAAAAACGGTGCAACTAACGACAATATTCTTATTCCTTTTTTTAACATTACTTTTACCTCTATGAGCATATTTTTATGACTTTCGGAGTTTTTACACTTGCCGTTTATAAAACTCCGAAAATCCTTCTTTTATTTCTAGTAAACGCTGTGGTTCTTCCTCATTTATTAAGCTGTAACAGCTGTATATATTGAGAAATTACCAAATCCATAGCATGTATAACTGAAATTTTTTCCTTTTGCTGCCCAGTTTGTTGCCATCGAAGCCAAAACACCTTCATATGCTGTCGCTGCTAAGAGAGCTGCCGAACTAATACAACCAAAAAACGCTAAAACTCCTGTTGCCGCAGTTGCTGCCAAAGCCTTAAATGCTTTAAATGTAAGTCGGCCAAGAGCTACTGCTGCCGCTGCAATATAACTTGCAACACAAATTCTGTCCTCTCTATTTCTAGTTCGTCCCTTTGCGCCTCCCTCTACATAAGTCATCTCTTCGCTGTCCATCACAGCATAACTGCTAGGCATTACTAATGCCCCATCGTAACACATTTCCATTTCTGTGTTCCTCCTTTGTTTTAATATTTTTGTTTTCTACTACCGCTGTACACTCAGTAGTAAATTATATGTAAACCTATAGATTAACACCCACTTCATTCCTTTTTCTGGGATTTATGTATAACTAATCTCATTTTCATCAATGATATCAACCACCTGAGTTTCGATCTCTTCTTCCTTCTTCACAACAAAATTTCCTTGCTGCATCTCCCACAATCTGTAATACTCTCCTTGTATTTCCAGCAATTCATCGTGAGTACCACTTTCGAGAATCTCGCCCTCGCGCAATACAATAATCTCATCACAATTCTTTACTGTCGCCAGTCTATGAGCAATAATTAACATAGACTTATCTCGAAGTTTGTTGTAAATCATATCAAATATAATATTCTCCGTTGCAAAGTCCAGATTACTGGTACTTTCATCTAAGATATAAAATTCATTCTTCTTAAGGAACGCCCTTGCAAGTGCGATTCTCTGCTTCTCGCCACCGCTAAGTCCATTTCCTGCTTCCTCAAGAAATGTATAATACTGCATCGGAAGTCTCTTGATAAAGTCATGAGCATCTGCCACCTTTGCTGCCTCTCTTACCTCGTCCAAGGTCGCATTCATTTTACTCACTCGGATATTATCATAAATGCTCTTTGAAAACAGTTCAATATTCTGAGGAACATAAGAAATCGCTCTTCTTAAGGAATCATTGGAAATTTCCTGAACATCCACACCCTCTACGGTAATCTCGCCTTCTTCCGGCTCATAATATTTCAAAAGCAGTTTTGCAATTGTAGATTTTCCACTTCCACTTGCCCCTACCAGTGCTACTTTTTTTCCTTGCGGAATAGTAAAACTAACATGGTTTAATACTGGTTTTCGATTTCCGTAACGAAAAGTGACATCTTTAAACTGAATATCGCCGTCTACTTTTTCCAGCTCCTGATAACACTTTTCATTCTCACTTTCCTGTTCTCTTTCGTAATCTAAGATTTCAGAAATACGCTTCATAGAAATATTTGCTTCCTGAATAGAAAGCTGCAAACTCACCAAACGCTCCACCGGGTCCATAAAATAACCTGCCAATGTCATAAATGCCATCATACTTCCAAGTGTAATATTTCCATCAATGACCTGCATAATTCCCGCATAAGTCAGAACCAGATTTCCCACGCCCGAAATCAAACCTGAGATAGTTCCCTGCACATTTGAAAGCATTCCCTCTTTGTAACTTATTCGAAGGGACTTAATATATTCCCGCTCAATGTTCTCCAATTCCATATCTTCATTGGCATTTCCTTTGATGGTCTCAACTGCACGCAGTCCTTCGATAATCTGTGAATTTAGGATAGATGCCTGTTGCATTTGTTCCTCATTGATCTTTTTATACGGTTGCTTAAAGATAAATACCAACAAAATGCTGATTATCGTCATAAATAAAATGATTGCAAACAACGTGGTATTCATTCGGAATAGAATTACACCCGTTACGCAGGTCATACCGATATCCATAATCAACGTCAACGCAATATTTGTAAACACGTCCTTGATCGTAAACGCATCTGAAAAACGTGTTGTGATATCACCGGTTTTTCTTGTGGCAAAAAACTTCATCGGAAGTTTATAAATGTGTTCAAAATATCCTAGCATCAGTGGAATATCAATGCGGATGGATAAATGCATCATCATCCACTGTCTGACAAAATCAATTGTAATTTGTACAATGGTAACTCCCAAGAATACCAAAAGTACCATTTTTAACACATTTTCTTGTTTATACGGAAGAATCTCGTCATAGATGATGTTATTAAACAGAGACGATACAATCCCAAGCAATGTCAAAATCACAGATGCCAGAATTCCATAAAGGAATAACTTTTTCTGCGGCCATAAAAGTCTGACATACCTGTCAAATACTTTCTCTCCTTTGACTTTCCCTTTTGCAAAGTCATGATTTGGCTTTAATATCAACATCGCTCCGGTAAAACTCTTGTAGAATTCATCAATCTCCATTCTTACCAAATCTTTTGCCGGATCTCCCACAACCACATATCTGTCAGTGATTTTAAAAATAACGACAAAATGACTAAGGCCTTCCTTAGTCAGAATGTTTGCGATAGCCGGTAACGTATATTTACTTAAGAACCCTTCCTTATCCACTCGTACAGCCTGCGAGGTAAATCCCAGTTGGTCTGCACATTTGCTTAAGCCTAGTAGATTGGTTCCTTTCAAGTCCGTTCCCATCATATCGCGCAATTTTGTGATTGTTGTTTCTTTTTTATAATGCAGGCAGACCATGGCAAGACAGGCTGCCGCACAATCAGTCATATCGTGTTGTTTTACAAAAGTATATCGCATAATTTTTCTCCATCATATAGTGTCCTTTTGGCACCACTAATATGACAGTCTACCACTTTTGCTTATAATTGTATGTCGAATAAAAGGGGTATTTTTCGACATTTATCGACATTCAATCCTCTTATTCCCTTGTCCATCAAACACAAGGCTAATACTCTTTGTAAAAATACTTCCTGTTGGTAAATCTTGATTCAAAAGATAACTAATTTGATTGCACTCCAACACATCAAAGATATCTGCCATTCCATGGCCAGTACCACCGGTTGTAACTCCTCGTTCTCCCAAATGTTCTAAAACATGTTGTGGAAATGCTACTCCATTATCATGTACTGAGATTTCATAATCACCCCTTTGGTTATATCCAAAGCACAGTAAAATCCTTCCCTGCTTTTTAGTTTTTAAAACAGCCGTATATGCATTCCGATACAAATCACCCACAACTTGCAATAGTGAATATAGTTCTATCTTCTGTTCATTTAGTATGTCTTTAACAGAAGCCCTTACCACGACATCCAGATGAAATCCTTGCGTGGCTGCTTCTTTCAAATATCGCTCCAACTGCTCATCTAATGCAACACACCCTGTCGTTTCAAACGACTTGATAACAGCCACTTCCTTTTTGTTTCTTTCCATATCGCTATTGCATATTAGCCTTAGTTCTTGAATAATTTCACTTGTTTGCTCCTCATGTTCAGACACACTCTCAAGCTTTTGCAATACTCTGCTTATCGATGGTATTACCTCTCGTGTCCGGTGTGAATATGCAGTCATTTCTTGCAACCTCTTCTGCTCCTGCACCTTATCAAATATCCATAAAACCAGAATAATTATGCTAAATACAATTGCAAATAAGAGAATTCTATAAAACATAACGTCTGTACTGTTATATTCCACATAACGAAAAGCAAGTAAAATGCATTCCGAGAAAATTAGTAACAATACTGTGCCTACTCTCATGCTAACCGATGTCGCTCTTAAAATCCTCTTTTTTCTCTTTCTCATAAATAAAATGATACACGAATAGCTGATAATATATAAAAACGCTATGTACTGGTTATGCTTTTCTGTAAGGCGTTCCGCTCCTACAATAAACATAAAAATCGGCATAATGAATGCAATGATTAAATTTAATAAATCCAAGAGAGCATAAATAACAAATAACGTTGAAAAGTGCCATAATCTCCTTTTCTGAAAACATCCAACTACAAATACCGCCATTGTAAGTAATTTGAAGATAAAAATCACAATATAATTTGAAAACAAACTATACTTTAAAATCACACATACAAACACCATAATAATAGATGCAATATTTATCTTTTTTGTCTGATTTTTGTCATCAATATTTGCCACAAAACAATATAACCATGTAACAACCGCTAAAATTTCAATTAAAATTGATAAATTCTTCATTTCCCACTATTCAAAACAGGTGCCAGAGAAATCCGACACCCGCTCGTCCCTTTACCAAAGTCTTAATAAGTAAAAAAGTCGTTCCCAAAAATTCATAACTTCTCCTCCTGTACGTTTTTTCAAACATACTACAAAAGAAAAGTTTTTAATTTCGATTCAAAAACGTCTATTGTCGATTATTGTCGAATTATCTTTTTAATCATATTATATATAAACTCAGAATTAGACGGACGCCCACTAGATGAGTTCCACTCATAAGGATATAACTCCCTCAGCTTCCGTACATCTTGACTCGTCCACACCTTCTCAATTGCAATCCGAATATTGCGCTCCACACTAGAGACATTTGTGCCATATTTATTAGCAACATACGGATAAACCACCTTCGTAATGCTAACGTTCATATCATCTAGCATAACAATATGCAACATTGCCTCCTTACAATAAGCAGTTCCCAACATCTTATTAGAAAACCCTAAATGTACCAACTCCTCTTCAATATTTCTGCAATAAATAGCGAACATTGTCGATTTATTTACCTGGCCTGAAATTGATTTTGCCTCATCCCTCGTGCGTTGGTAAGGAGCACTGATTTCAATAATGGACAAAGGAACAGCCAATGAAAAATCCTTATCTCCTTTTGTGCATATGTAATCTGCCCCCATACTGCGGATAGCATCATATAATGCTTTTGAGATTACATTTGTAACTACTGCAACAAACGGTTTTTTAATATTCATTTCCTGCATCTTTTGCAAAAGTAAGATACCACTCCCTTTCCGTAACTCTAAGTCCAAAATTAACGCATCTATCACTGTGGATTCCAACATACGGAGAGCTTCCTCTGTATCATCTGTTTCAGCCACCAAGCGCATGGTAACACTATTACGGATCAGCAAACGATACTCTTCTCTTACTTCCTTTTCATCCTCAACGACCATAATTCTAATACTCATCTTCGTCCTCCATACATCATTTGCATTAAAGAAAACTCATTATACAACACTCTCCCTCTAAATGCAAAATCTTCCCTATATATTAGACCCCAAATACCTAGAAATCTGACGCGTTTTTTGTAATTTTTATTATAGAATAACTTTTTCCGTCTCATTTTGCAACTTTTAATTCCATTTCGTTGTTATTTGACACTTTTTCGCGTTTTAGCATCTACTACTGATAAAATATACAAAAATCTTCAAAATCAGGAGGTAGACTTATGGACTTTTCAAACAATTTGAAAGATTTAAGAGAATCCCGTGGCATGACGCAAGAACAGTTGGCAGACTTTTTAAACTTATCACGTTCAACAATTGCAGGATATGAGGCCAGAAATCGTCAGCCTGACTTTGAACATCTAGTAACCATTGCTGACTTTTTTCAAGTTACCATTGATTATTTATTAAGAGGATATAAAAATGAGCCTGATATTCCCATAAAGGAAAACATCTTAGACCAAGAGGTGTTGCGTTCTTATCGAAGATTATCATTGGAATCCAAACAGGATGTTTTGAAATGTATCCATTTGTTAGAATTAAGGGATGAAAAAAAATAGGATTCACACCACATGTGTTGTGAATCCTATTATACATTTACTCTATAACCCTATCACACTAAAGAGTCCTGTACTTGCAACCGCCATAATAATACCGGCAATTACAACTCCTAGTACAACTGCTTTTGTAGTCTCTTTAAATCCCATATTTAAAAAGGATGCCGCAAGGGTTCCTGTCCATGCTCCCGTACCCGGAAGAGGAATTCCAACAAAAAGCATCAATGCAATAAAGAGTCCGCCTTTTCCAGCCTTCTCTGTGAGTTTTTGTCCGCCTCTCTCTCCTTTTTCAATACAATAGGTGAAGAACTTTCCAATATATTTCTTGTCACAGCCCCACTCCAATACTTTTCTTGCGAACAAATAAATAATCGGTACCGGCAACATATTTCCTACGATACACACAAGTAATGCCGGAATATAATCCAGACCCATACCAACTGCAATTGGAACACCACCACGAAGTTCAATCAGTGGCACCATAGAAACTAAAAAACACAATAAATACTTTTGAATCATTTATACTACCTCTCCATCTCTTTCTTATTGTTTGTTTATATACTTTTTCAAGAAGAATATCAATCCTTCCATTTCTTCCCGGGTACCAATAGAGATACGAAGATACTCCTCTATCCGTGCACCACCTAAGAATCTAACATAGATATTCTCTTTCTTTAACGCCTCAAACAATTTCTTGGCTGAAAATTCAGGGTGTGTCACAAAAATAAAGTTGGACTTGGAATCCGGGAAAGAGAATCCCAGTGAACGTAACTCTTCTTTTACCCATTCTCTCGTATCTACAATCTTTTGCACTTGTTGTTCAAAATATGCTCTGTCCTTAACTGCTTCCACACCGCAAACCAGCGAAGTCTGATTCATAGTGTAGGAATTAAATGAATACTTTGCATCGTTCAAATATTTAATCAACGTTGGGTTACTGATTGCATATCCAATTCGCATTCCCGCCATGGAACGTGCCTTGGAAAAGGTCTGAACCACAATCAAGTTTTCATATTTGTCGATCAACTCTATGGCTGATTTCCCTGCAAAATCAATATATGCTTCATCCACAATCACTATGACATCCTGATTATGCTGTAAAATATCCTCTACAAAGTCCAATTCCTCATAGATGGAAGTCGGTGCATTTGGATTTGGGAAAATGATACCGCCATTTTCTTTGTGATAATCCTCTTTTACCAGTCTGAAATCATCATTAAGCGCCGGACATTCATATGGAATCTGATACAATTCTGCCCACACTTTATAAAAAGAGTAGGTAATATCCGGAAATAAAATCGGCTTATCTGAATTGAAGAAGGTCAAAAAGCACATGGCTAACACATCGTCAGACCCAACTCCCACAAAGACCTGTTCATCCTTCACTCCGTAATATTCCGCCAAAGTATGTACTAAACTTCCTGCTGTTGGATCTGGATACAGTCTCATTCTGTCCACATCCATATTCATCAATGCCCTTTTTACTCCCGGCGCAGGTGGATACGGATTTTCGTTGGTATTCAATTTAATTACCTTGTGTTGTGGCTGCTCCCCCGGCACATAAGGTTCTACCTTTCGAATATTTTTTTCAAACGCTTTCATTCTTTTGTCTTCCTTATTCAAAATATTCTTTTGCCAATTCTTTAAATTTCGGCAATGCATTTACAATAGTCTCGTATGCCACACAATATGCCATACGCACAAATCCAGGACATCCAAAGGAACTTCCCGGCACAATCAGAATATTATATTTTTTTGCAGCCGCACAAAATGCTTTTTCGTCTTGGATTGGTGATTTTACAAAAAGATAGAATGCACCTTCCGGCTTAATACATTCGAAACCACACTCCAACAAACCATTGTACAAGGTCTCTCTGTTTCTGTCATAGTAAGAGATATCTGTCTTTGCATTCAGACATTTTGCCACCATCTTCTGCTGCAAAGTAGGTGCATTCACAAATCCCAAAATACGTGTTGCAACACTTGCTGCAGAGAGTAAATCTTCACTGTCGGAAGCTTCATCCGGAATCACCAAATATCCAATACGTTCCCCCGGAAGAGAAAGTGATTTACTGAAAGAATATCCGATAATGGTATTTGCATAATATTTTGTCAGATACGGAACTTCTACTCCATCGTATGCAAGTTCACGGTATGGCTCGTCGGAAATCAAATAAATATCTGTGCCAAATTCCTTCTGTTTTGCTTCCATAATTGCTACCATCTTTTGGATGGTTTCTTCTGAATAAACCACACCGGTTGGATTATTTGGTGTGTTTACAATAACTGCCTTTGTCTTTTCTGTAATCTTTGCTTCAAACTCATCTAATTTTGGTTGAAACGTCTCTGTATCTGGGGAAATTGCAACCAACACACCATCAAAATTAGCTGTGTAGCTTCTATACTCTCCGAAATACGGTGCAAATGTAATGACTTCATCGCCAGGATTCAACAGGATTTTCAGAGCAACATTAAGTCCACCTGCTGCTCCCACTGTCATTACAATATTTTTCCCTTCAAATTTTGTATCAAAACGTTCATTGATTGACTCTGCAACTGCTTGTCTTACATCTGCATACCCTGCATTGCTGTTGGTATATCCATGAAGTGCAACCGGGTCTTCCTCATTTAATATCTCTAAAATTGCATCCTTTACTTCCTGTGGTGCCGGCACATTGGGATTCCCAAGACTGAAATCAAACACATTTTCACGTCCGTAAATACCTGCCAGACGATTCCCCTCCTCGAACATTGCTCGAATTGCCGAGCTGTTTGCTACCATACTTTTCATCTTTTCTGCAATCATTATACTTTCTCCTTTACGATTCCTTTTTCTACCAAGAACGCAGGACGATAAGATAATTTTGCCTTACGAAGTCCCTCTGCTCCAGTGTCGTCTTCTCTATTGATATATTTGTAATTCATACATTCATGTTCTACAAATTGCTGATTAATCATAGGGTAGGCTCCCTGAATATCAGAAAAAGCCTTTTCTATATGAACCACGAAAGTGTCCTCACAGATTGGTTCCCCTATGGTAAAGGCAACCACCTCTCCATTTACACGAAGGATTCCTCCCGTCAGCTCTAACTCCTTTTGCAAACGCAGAGAATTTAAAGTCACACACATCTCTGCATTTTTCTCTTCATCCTCTTCACAACCATTTTGCTTTCGCCATTTTAGTGCCATCTGAAAACATTCCTCCGCGTTCTCCGGAGTCAATGTTTCGTAACACCAATCCTCAAAAGTAGTTTTAAATTTGTTAATATGATTCCGCTTTCCATGCAGTTTTTTTCCTGATAGGGTGGCAAGTTTTTCTGATTCATACACATAATCTGCCACATCTCTGTTGTACTCGATTTCAAATCTACCCGGATACCACGCCTCTAGTTGTTCAAATTGGGATTCCGTCACATGGTATAGCTGAAACGGCTTCCCTTTTTCTTTGAAATATTGCATCAGAAAATCAATGGTACGCTTCACATCCCCCGCTTCTCCGATTGGATAGGAAAATGCAAGTTCTTCACCTTCAGATTTGAAAATCAATGTATTTTCTACAATTGCAAACACCACCTTGTAGTGTCTGGACCAAAGGTACACATTTGCAAATGTCTTCTCACAGCTTCTGCTTGGATACTTGGTAAAATAAGAATGTATCAATTCTCTGTCTTCTAATTCAGGACGTTTAAACTGAATCTCTCTCATTCATGTACTCCTTGTTATCATTCATAGATTTGTTTTGCATTCGCTTAGTATATCACATTTCTGACCTTTTTAACAAACTATTTACTGTGCATATGATAAAGAGCCTCGTATGCCCCTTTCTTGGCAATCAACTCTTCATGAGAACCTTCTTCTTCGATTCCCTTCTCTGTAAGCACCAAAATACGCTTTGCATTGCGGATTGTGGTCAAACGATGTGCTATCACAAAAGTGGTTCGGTTCTTTGCCAAATCCTCCAAGGACCGTTGTACTACCTGCTCACTTTCGTTGTCCAGCGCCGAGGTTGCCTCATCAAAAATTAAGATTGGAGGATTCTTCAAAAACACACGGGCAATGGAAAGCCTTTGCTTCTGTCCCCCTGACAACTTCACTCCTCGTTGTCCGATATCCGTATCATAGCCCTCCGGAAAACTCATAATAAAATCATGAGCATTTGCCCTCTTTGCTGCACGAATCACCTCTTCATCTGTTGCACTTGGATTACCATAACGGATATTCTCCATAATCGTACCGGCAAACAGATATACATCCTGCTGTACAATTCCTATTTGGTTACGCAAATCTTCCAACTTCATTTTTCGAATATCGATGCCGTCAATTTTAATGGCTCCGCCTGTCACATCATAAAATCTCGGAATTAAACTGCAAAGTGTAGTCTTACCAACCCCTGATGCACCCACAAGTGCCATATATTCACCTGCATTCACACTCAAATGAATGTGATTCAGTACTTTTTCATGACCGCTTTCGTAATAGAATGAAACATTGTCAAAATCGATATCTCCCTTGAGATTGCTTACAGACACTGCATCCTGTGCATCTTCAATATCCGGGGCAATCTCCATAATTTCCATAAAACGCTCAAATCCAGAGTACCCGTTTTGAAACATTTCTGTAAAGTTAATTAGTTTCTTCACCGGTTCCGTAAAGTTATTGATGTAAAGTAAAAATGTAATTAAATCTGCCACAGTAAGTGTTCCTTTTGACATGAAACTGACTCCGCCAACCAACACTGCAACTGTAACCATGGTTGTAAGTCCGGAAAGTCCGGAGTGATATCCTGCCATGTGTCGATAGCTGACTCTCTTGGCTTCCACAAACCCTTTATTACCCTTATGGAACTTCTTCATCTCGAGTTCTTCATTGGCAAATGATTTTACCACACGAATTCCTGAAAGACTATCCTCAATCTGGCTGTTAATCTCCCCAATGGTCTCACGTCGACTCTTAAAAGCACGTTTCATCTTGCGATTAAAATAATAGGCATAAATGGCCATAATGGGCACAAAGGAGAATGTAATCAATGCCAATGGTACATTCACATACATCAAAACTACAAATGCACCAACTAACTTAATAATAGAAATAATAATATCTTCCGGACCATGATGCAAAAGTTCTGTAATATCAAACAAATCACTGGTTACACGAGATAACAACCCTCCTACCTTCTGGTTATCATAAAATGCAAAGGACAGTTTCTGGTAGTGACCAAAAATATCCTTTCTCATATTGGCTTCCATATAGGTTCCCATCATATGACCATAGTAAACCATGAAATAGTTGCAGCCTGCTTCTATAAGAACCAATACTACCAGCAAAATACCAAGATGCAATATGGTTTCTTGTGCCTTTTCCATCTCCAAATACACCACTTCATTAGTAATGTATCGCACAATCAAAGGAATCAGCAATGTGATGACTGCCCCTACAATTGCAAAGAACAAATCGCTGAAAAATAATAATTTATATGGTTTGTAGTAACTTAACAATTTCTTCAGATTTTTTTTCATCTCTGTCATTTCTCTCCTATTTTCCTATCTTATCTATTATACACTACTGTTTCAATAGTTGCAAATTTGGATTTTTGCCAAAACTTTTCTAACTTTACTTGCAAAGAATGGAAAGCACCCATATAATCTAAATAGATAAAAACTTTATGAAAAATGTAACATATTCATAAACCAATTATGTTACAGGGGGTACAAATGAAACCAAGCAAAAAAAAGAAAAAATGGATTAAGACACGTCACAAAATCATTACTAAAATTGCCTGTCTCATCCTATATCCATACACATGCTGGAAATATAGAATTAAAATTGAACGTTTCAAAGAACAGGGTGACCGACAGTATCTAGTACTAATGAATCACCAAACGCCCTTTGATCAGTTTTTTATAGGAATGGCCTTTAAAGGGGCTATATACTATATTGCAACAGAGGATATCTTTTCACTGGGCTGGCTATCCTCTCTTCTGCGTTTTGCCGTTGCTCCAATTCCAATCAAAAAACAGACAACGGATATCGGTGCTGTAAAAACCTGTTACCGAGTTGCAAAAGAAGGCGGCACAATTGCGCTTGCACCGGAAGGCAATCGTACATACAGTGGCAGAACCGAATATATGAATCCGGCCATCGTTTCACTTGCAAGAACCTTAAAGTTGCCAATTGCCCTATTTCGCATTGAGGGAGGCTATGGAGCATGCCCTCGTTGGAGTGACGTGATTCGAAAAGGAAAAATGCGCGCCTATGTTTCTCGCGTAGTGGAACCCGAAGAATATGATAACCTATCCGATGACCAACTTCTCACCCTGATTCAAGAAGGGTTATATGTAAATGAGGCCTCGGCAGATATGAAGTTCCACCATCCGAAACTGGCAGAATATCTGGAACGTGCTATTTATGTTTGTCCATATTGCGGACTATCTACCTTTGAAAGTCACAACGACATCATAGAATGTAAAAAGTGTAATCGACAAATTAAATATCTTCCTACAAAGGAATTAAAAGGAGTAGGATTTGATTTTCCCTTCCACTTTGTGGCAGAATGGTATGATTATCAATGTGATTTTGTAAATGGTCTTGATACCGGCAATTACGTAGAAACACCTCTCTTCCAAGATGTTGCAGATTTATCTGAAGTAATCATAAACAAAAGGAAACTTCCACTTCAAAACAATGTTAAAATTGACTTGTATGGTGACCGAATTGTTTTGAACCCAGATTCAGAAAATGAAATGTGTTTTCCTTTTGCGGAAGTTACTGCAATTGCAGTTCTTGGAAGAAACAAATTAAATATTTATTACAACAAAAAAGTATATCAATTAAAAGGCGATAAACGTTTTAACGCATTAAAATACGTGAACTTCTGTTATCGTCACAAAAACATATACAAGGGGGATAAAGATGCAAAATTTTTGGGACTCTAGTGTTTGGGGCAGTTTCATGCTGTTCGCAGTATTATTATCAAGTTTATTAGTAGCAAATATGATTAAAAAATCCATTCCTTATTTGCAGGAATCACTGATTCCTACTTCTGTGCTTGGCGGAGGTCTCCTATTAGCAATCGCAGGAATTTACAGAGTGTTTACCGGTGATGCACTGTTTGATTCATCATTCTTTGGTGGAAACGGCTCTGCAAACCTAGAAATTCTTACATATCACACTTTAGCACTTGGTTTTATTGCATCTGCCTTTAAAACATCAGATAATAAGTTAACCAAGGACAGAACTGTTGAGATTTTCAATACAGGGGTCACTACGGTTGCTACTTATCTGTTACAAGCTGTAGTAGGATTTGCAATCACACTTATTGCCGCACGCATCATGGAAGATTTCTTCTCCGCTGCGGGAGTTCTTCTACCATTCGGATATGGTCAAGGCACCGGGCAGGCTATGAACTATGGTGGCATTTACGAAAATGAATATGGTTTCCTAGGCGGAAAAAGCTTCGGCCTCACGATTGCCGCTTTTGGCTTCTTAAGCGCAAGTATTGGTGGCGTCATTCACCTCAATCTTTTAAAGAAACAAGGCAAGGTGATTTTGAGAAAGGCAGACGATACCGTTCTTCGCTCTGAACAAATCGAGTCTTCCAATGAGATTCCAATGCAGGAAAGCATTGACAAAATGACGGTACAGATTGCATTAATTGCCGTTGCATACTTGCTCTCTTACGCACTGATGCATTTACTGGGATTGCTTCTCCCAGGTATGAAATCTGTCATATTTGGATTTAACTTTTTATTGGGCGTATTGGCAGCAACACTAATTAAAACTATTCTAAACGTTTCAAAAAAAGCTGCTGTTATCAAAAAACAATATACCAATAATTTCTTGATGACACGTGCCTGCAATTTCTTCTTTGATATTATGGTGGTAGCAGGCATTGCAGCAATTCGAATTGACATGGTGGAAAAATACTGGGGAATCCTTCTCATTCTCGGTGTTGTGGGTGCATTTATTACATACGCATACATTCGTATTACATCAAACGTACTCTTTCCGACATACGCAGAAGAACAATTTCTTGCCATGTACGGAATGCTAACCGGAACTGCAAGTACCGGCGTCATCCTTCTTCGTGAGATTGATGGGGATTTTAAGACACCTGCTGCAGACAATATGGTGTATCAAAACTTTCCGGCTATTGTATTTGGCTTCCCACTGATGTTGCTTGCTACACTTGCACCACAAAAGCCAATATTGACTTTGATTATACTGTTCATATTCTTTGTTGTTATGAACATCATTCTATTTAGAAGTAAAATTTTCAAATCAAATCGTTAATACAGACAAAAAAAGTGTGCCTCGCAGCACACTTTTTTATGTTTTAAATAAGCTTATTCGAACTTTTCCTTTCTCAAAACCAGTACCACAAATGGCAAACTAACCAATCCTGTCAATATATCTGCCAATGGCTGGGATATTTGGATTCCCACAATTCCCCAAAGTCGTGTTGTGATAATCAGCGTCGGAATAAACATCAGTCCCGAACGTAGCATAGACAAAAATGAAGACATTCCTGCTTTTCGGGTACTTTGGTACAACATATTCACCGGAACTGAAAAGGAAAGGAATATGGTACCTACACAAGAGCATCTTAAGGCAAATACACCAATCTCTTTTACCTGTTCACTTTTCTGGAAAAGGTGTATCACTTGCTCTGCAAATATTGCGCCTGGAATTGCCAAACATGATATAAAGCAAAGGCCGATTGCCATTGTCACCAGTAATCCCTTTTTCACCCGCTTATACTCTTTCGCCTCATAATTAAATGATGCTACTGGCTGGAACCCTTGACCGATTCCCAATCCAACGCACATAATAAAGGCTGCGAACCGATTTACAATACTCATGGCTGCAATGGCTGCATCCCCATATGGTTTTGTCAAATTGTTTAGTAATCCACTAGATATAGAACTTAGTCCCTGACGAATCACCGCTGGGAAACCAATTTTTGAAATCGTACCATATACAGCCAGCTCCCTGCTGACTGCGGATAAGCTTATCTTACTCTGTGCCATTTTTCGGAAGAAATAAAGCAGAATCAGGAAACTAATAAACTGTGATATCGCAGTTGCAAGACCAGCCCCGAGTACTCCCAATTCAAACACCATAACAAATAGATAATCGCCAAAGATATTTAAAAGTCCTCCCGTTACAAGGCCAATCATCGAATAGAATGCTTTCCCCTCATAACGCAGATTATTATTCAAAACAATGGACCCTATCATAATCGGGCAAGTAATTAGCACACATACCCCATATTGTCTTGCATAAGGCAATATCGTTTCGGTGCTCCCTAACAATCTCATAAATGGATTTAAAAATAAGAGTCCGCCAATCATCAACACACTTCCCACAACCAAACCGAAAAAGAATGCTGTAGAAGCATACTTGGAAGCTTCTTTTTGATTCTGCTCTGCCAAAGATTTGGAAACCATCGTTCCCGAACCTTGCCCCAACATAAATGCTATTGCCTGGATAATTGCCTGTAGTGTAAATAAAATTCCGGTAGCCGCCTGTTGGCTCTCTCCCAAAGTTCCCACAAAATAGGTATCAACCATGTTGTATATGTTGGTTACCAGCATGGAAATCGTAGTTGGAATTCCCAATGAAACAATTAATTTTGTCAATGGCGTTTTCGTCATTTTGTCATAATAGATTTGTGATTCCGTCATTTTTACGCCTTCTTTCTAAAAATTGAGTGCAAATGACATTCACTTGCACTCTAACTTTATTATTCGTTCATATTTGCCAGTTTTGCTGCCTGATCTGCTGCAATCAAGCTATCAATAATTTCATCAATATCTCCATTCATTATGTTATCGATCTTGTAAAGTGTAAGTTTGATACGGTGTTCTGTCACACGTCCCTGTGGGAAGTTATATGTTCGAATCTTCTCAGAACGGTCTCCTGTACCAATCTGGCTTCTTCTTGCCTCTGCCTCTGCAGATTGTTGTTTTTCCAATTCCAACTCATACAGTTTAGAACGAAGCAAGCGGAAGGCTTTTTCTTTGTTCTGTAACTGTGATTTTTCTGTCTGGCTATAGATCACAATACCTGTTGGGTAGTGAGTCAAACGAACAGCTGAGTCTGTTGTGTTGACACACTGTCCTCCATTACCTGAAGCACGCATTACGTCGATACGAATATCTTTCTCGTCAATTACAACGTCTACTTCTTCTGCTTCCGGCATAACGGCAACTGTAATGGTCGATGTATGGATACGTCCACCTGATTCTGTTTCAGGAACACGCTGTACACGATGCACACCACTTTCATATTTCATTCTTGAGTAAACACCTTGACCGCTTACCATAAATACAACTTCTTTGAAACCGCCGATTCCATTCTCACTTACAGAAATAAGTTCTGTCTTCCATCTCCTGCTTTCTGCATAATGGACATACATACGATAAACCTCTGCCGCAAACAAAGCAGATTCATCACCACCTGCACCTGCACGGATTTCCACCATGATGTTCTTGTCATCGTTAGGGTCCTTTGGAAGAAGGAGAATCTTCAATTCGTGTTCTAATTCTTCCACACGTTTTTTGGATTCATATAATTCTTCCTTTGCAAGTTCACGCATTTCTTCATCTGATTCCATCTCCAACATTTCTTCGCTGTCGATGATTGCCTGCTTTGCATTCTTATATTCTGTATATGCATCAACAATCGGAGTCAGATCTGCCTGCTCCTTCATTAATTTACGAAAACGATTCTGATCATTTGCCACATCCGGTTCTTGTAATTCACTTAAGATTTCTTCAAAACGAATGAGCAAATCGTCTAATTTATCAAACATGTTATTTCCTCCGTAATTTTTTCCTCTAATAATTATACTTACCATACACCACTCGGTCAAGACCTGCCAAATCTTTTTTGACAGTAACTCCCGTAAATCCAGTCTGTTCCATAAGTTTTTTTACATCCTCGCCTTGGTCATGACCGATTTCAAAAAATAATTTTCCGCCCGGTTTTAAATACTCTGGTGCTCTCTCTGTAATCCTACGATAAAAATGTAAGCCATCCTCCTTACCGTCTAATGCAATAAATGGGTCGTGGCACTTTACCTCTTCCTTTAATTCTTCAATCACTGCAGTAGGGATATATGGCGGATTTGACACAATCACATCGTACTTACCACTGACGTTTTTAAACAAATCGCTTTGGATAAATTCTGCTTTTACATCCATTTTTTCCCGATTTGCTTTTGCCACTTTTAAAGCATCTTCAGAAATATCAACGCCCACACCTAAAATGGAGACTTTGCTGCATTTTAGTAAACTTATCAAAATGCACCCGGAACCAGTACACATATCGAGCATCTTCATGTCTGGTTCCAGCACTTCCAACACACTCTCCACCAAGACCTCCGTATCCTGTCTTGGCACAAGTACATGCTCATTCACTAAAAATTCCAACCCCATAAATTCCTGTACGCCTGTAATGTGCTGTAGCGGAATACGCGTGGCTCTTGTTTCTATATATTTACGATACTGTGTTTCTTGTTCCTGTGAAAGTGTATCCTGCATTTTCACATAATACATGGTTCTGGTGATTCCTGTGACATATTCCAATAAATACCATGCATCCAAATCAGCATCATCTATACCTGCAAGATTCAATTGTTCTCGTCCATATTCATACGCTTCACGTAATGTCATACTATTCCTCGCTAAATTCTACACTGGAATCTTTCTCAGTCTCTATTTCAAAATTCTCTTCCAAATATGTCTTCCAGTCGAAAACCTCTTCCACTGCTGCAATGGCAACCTCAATCATGTCATCTTCCGGTTCTTTCGTGGTCAGATTCTGCATTGCCAAACCCGGTACACTTAGGAAGCTGATAATTGGACTTTCACTACTTCCTGCAAGTTTTATGAGTTCATAAGAAATTCCCGCAATCACAGGCAAAAGAGCAATACGAATCAATACTCGAAGTACCTGAGACTCTACTGTGATAAAGAAGCAGATCACAATACTCACAAGCACTACAAAGAATAAGAAACTGGTTCCACAACGTTTGTGCTGTTTTGAACTCTTTCTTACATTCTCAACTGTAAGTTCCAAACCATGTTCAATACAGTTAATACATTTATGTTCTGCCCCATGATACATAAACACACGTTGAATATCCTTCATTCGGGATATGAGCAAAATATATGCAATAAACAAGCTAATACGTACCACTGCTTCAATGACTGTTTTCAAAAAGCGAGATTTCACGATGCCGCCAAATAAGCCGGAAATAAAGTATGGAAGAACCATGAATATACCTAATGCAAGAAAAACGGAAACGATCATAGTAATTGTCATAATCAAATCTTCCTGTCTTTCCTTGTTTTTAATCTCCTCTTCTGTCATGAATACACCTTCTGCCTCTTCATCTTCCCAGAAACTGGCAGAATATGTAAGGGTCTTCATTCCCAATACCATAGAGTCTATAAAATTAAACACCCCTCGCACAAATGGAATCTTTGTGAGTGTTTCCCATTTAATTTTACTCTTATATTCTTCTACTTTTATTTCAATCTCTCCATCAGGCTTACGAACAGCAACCGCATATTTGGAACCATTTTTCATCATGATTCCTTCTAAAACAGCCTGACCTCCTATATTTGATGATTTCATAATACACCGCTCCTAATATTCATATAAAGATTGCATAATCATGCATTTTTACGCACATCTCTTTTCATATGCGACAGTTCCTCAGACTTTCACGTATGAAAAAAGGTTGAGGCGTGGTGACCTCAACCTGTAATACCTGGATTCTATTCTTATTGAATTCCGTATTTCTTGTTAAATTTATCAACACGACCACGAGCTTGAGCAGCTTTTTGTTGTCCTGTGTAGAATGGATGACATTTTGAACAGATTTCTACGTGAATATCTGATTTTGTAGAACCTGTAACAAATGTGTTCCCACAGTTACATGTCACTGTCGCTTGATGATACTCTGGATGGATTCCTTCTCTCATTTTTTTCACCTCTTCATTATATTTTCGCGATCCCAACCGCGATTAGGTTTGTTTTTAAACATCTTTCATAGAATAACATAAAAAAACGTTCAATGCAAGTTTTTTTTAAATGAATTTTGTCCTTTTCACCAACTGCACAAATTCATTGTTATCTTGTGTACGTGAGAACATATTTAAAATGTTGTCTACCGCTTCCTCCGGCTTCAATCCATTTAAAGATTTTCTCATAGTGTAAACAGCTTCCTGCTCTTCCTTGGTAAGAAGTAAGTCTTCTCTTCTTGTGCCTGACTTTGGAATATCAATTGCAGGGAATACACGTTTTTCTTGAAGTTTACGGTCAAGCACCAATTCCATGTTACCGGTACCTTTGAATTCTTCGTAAACCACATCATCCATCTTGCTTCCTGTATCTACCAATGCAGTTGCAAGGATGGTAAGACTTCCGCCTTCTCTGATATTTCTCGCCGCACCAAAGAAACGTTTTGGCATATGAAGTGCAGCCGGATCAAGACCACCCGAGAGAGTTCTACCACTTGGTGGAACAATCAGGTTATAGGCTCTGGCAAGTCTTGTAATACTATCGAGCAAAATCATAACGTCCTTTTTGTGTTCCACAAGACGTTTTGCACGTTCGATTACCATCTCAGAAACACGTTTGTGGTGCTCTGGAAGTTCATCAAAGGTGGAATAGATCACCTCTACATTTTCCCCTACAATTGCTTCTCTGATATCTGTTACTTCTTCCGGACGTTCATCAATTAAAAGAATTAATAAATGCATCTCCGGATTGTTCTTAAGTACCGCCTGTGCAACTTGTTTGAGCAAAGTTGTCTTACCTGCTTTTGGTGGTGATACGATCATACCACGTTGTCCTTTTCCAATTGGTGAAAGCAAATCCACAATTCGCATGGCAACACTCGTCTTACCATTTTCCAAGCGAAGTCTTTCATCTGGAAAAATCGGTGTCATATCTTCAAAATTCTTTCTATATGCAAGTTCTGAAGGATGTACACCATTTACCTTTGTCACGTATAAGAGTGCACTGAATTTCTCCTGCTGTGACTTAACTCGAATATTTCCGGTAACAATATCACCTGTCTTTAATCCGAATCTGCGAATCTGAGAAGGTGCTACATAGATATCATTCTCTCCTGGCAAATAATTATCACTACGGATAAAACCAAATCCATCCGGAAGCACTTCCAAAATACCATGTGCCACTTCGCCACTATCTAATTGTTCAATATCCGTAGTCCCGGCTTTTTCGCTCTTTACTTCTTCTTTCACTTCTTTTGCTTTATCTTTTTCATCTTCTGCAAGCATTAATTCAATAATATCAGCTTTCTTCATTGTGCTTATACCCTTCAATTCTCTTGCTTTTGCAATATCACGAAGTGCAGCCAATGAAAGAGATTCATACTTTTCTCTCATTATAAATTTCCTTTCTCCTTTTACAACATCTTATAAAACTGTATCTAAAGGGAATACTGGTTCGAAATGACCAAATGATTTACTGTATTATTGTACAATATTCTTTTCAAAAAAGAAAGTCCTTTTTACTGTTGATTTGATTTTTTGACAATGTTATGATTAGAAAAACAAATTTTTGCAATTAGAAGGGCGTTGTAAAATGAAACAATGGGGAGAAAAACCATTCAATTCTCTTGATTACTATATCAAGCAGACTTTCGGAGAAAAATTATACAAGTTGTCTCTGGACGGTGGCATGAGTTGTCCAAACCGAGACGGAACCCTTGGAAGGGGTGGATGTATTTTTTGTAGTGCAGGGGGCTCCGGCGATTTTGCCGCTGACCGTAACCTCCCTATCCCAGAGCAGATTCAAAATGCAAAGGCGCTGGTTTCCAAAAAACACTCTGGTTCCTCCTACATTGCCTATTTTCAAGCATATACTAATACTTACGCTCCCACTTCCTATTTAGAGCGTATTTTTACAGAAGCCATTCAGGAACCGGACATAAAAGTATTATCTATCGCAACCAGACCGGACTGCTTATGCGAAGAGACATTAGAACTCCTGGAACGCCTAAACCAACAAAAGCCTGTGTGGGTAGAACTTGGTCTGCAGACCATACACAAGTCCAGTTCAGATTTTATTCGGCGTGGTTACGACCTTGACGTTTTCGAAAAAGCCGTTTATGATTTAAAAAAGAGGGGGATTTCTGTCATCGTACACACCATTCTTTATCTACCTAACGAAACAACAGACATGATGTTACAGACAATTTCCTATTTGAATAAATTACCAATTGATGGAATCAAATTACAATTGCTGCATATATTGAAAGGTACAGACCTTGCAGATTACTACAAATCCAATCCATTTTATCTTCCCGAATTGGAAGAATATCTGGAAACGCTGGGAACTATGATTTCCCACCTGCGTCCAGACATTGTAGTTCACCGCATTACCGGGGATGGTCCAAAATCTCTATTAGTTGCACCCCTTTGGACAGGCAATAAGCGTCATGTACTCAATAGCATGCAAAAATATTTTAAAAACTCTGATATATGGCAGGGAAAAGACTATATTCCACCTGTTTAGAAAGGAGAATTTATGTCAGAAGCATTTACACTTTATAAATTGATTGTTTTGTATATGTTGGAAAAAGTAGATTTTCCACTTACAAACGGACAAATCTCTGAATTTATTTTAGAAAAAGGATACACCAGTTACTTTACACTGCAACAGGCAATTTCCGAGATGGTAACGGCAGGATTCATCCGTGAGGAATCTACACATAACCGTACCCTTTACCATTTAACAGAAGAAGGCTCTGAAACTATTCAATTCTTCAAATCCAACATTTCTCCTGCCATCCGTAAAGATGTGGATACCTTTATGGCAGAGAAAGCCTATGAATTAAAAAACGAAGTATCTGTGAAAGCAGACTACTATCCAAACAGTGCCAACGAATATTCTGTACGTTGCCAGATTTTCGAATCCGGTTCTGCGCTCTTAGACCTGACGGTCAGTGTTCCAACGGAAGAAGAAGCGATTTCCGTTACGAACAACTGGGGGAAACGCAACCAAGAGATTTATGCACAGATTATGGCGAATTTATTG
>JAZRON010000042.1:0-4782 GCA_045648725.1 Faecalimonas sp. | reverse complement strand
TACCGTCAATACTGCTAAACGGTGGAAGAAGTTTTCCATCTACAATCTGGAACTTGGTTGCCTGAGACTTGTAAATATCAATTGGAAGGAATTCAAATCCTCTCGCGTACATTTCCTGTACCAGTTTCATATCCTTCAGTGTATCCTGTTCCTTATTGGACAGAGAGTCACTTCTCTTTTTGTAATCACGAATATAAAATTCCAGTTTTTCTTTTCCCTGACACATGAGTTCATAAGAAAATGCACTTGCACGGATACTAAAGTAAGCCGCATAATATGCCAACGGATAGTAAACTTTACAGTATGCGATTCGATAAGCCATCATAACGTAAGCCGCTGCGTGGGCTTTCGGGAACATGTACTTAATCTGCTCACAGGACCAGATGTACCAATCCGGAATACCATGTGCCTTCATATCTTCCTTCCACTCTTCCCAGGTTCCGCATTTTCCTTTTGCAACGGCGCCCTTTCGAACCGCCTCCATAATCTTAAATGACCGCTCACTTTCCATTCCACTGTTAATGAGGAACGTCATGATATCATCACGGGTACAAATGGCTGTGGAAATCGTTGCCTTTCCCTCTTGAATCAAGGTCTGGGCATTATTGAGCCATACGTCGGTTCCATGGGAAAGTCCTGAAATACGAATCAAATCAGATAATGTCTTTGGCTTGGTATCTACCACCATCTGAATAACGAAATCCGTTCCAAACTCTGGGATTCCAAGACAACCTACCGGAATTCCTCCGATGTCATCCGGTGTGATTCCAAGAGAACTGGTATCTGCAAAAAGTTGCATCACTCCCGGGTCGTCCAACTTAATATCTGTTGCCACAAACTTCTCACCGGTAAGCTGCTCCACCAATTCTTCCAACATTTTAATCATGGTAGGATCATCATGGCCAAGAATATCTAGTTTCAAAAGGTTATGGTCAATGGAGTGGTAATCAAAATGGGTGGTGACAATATCCGTCGTCATATCATTTGCCGGATGTTGCACTGGAGTAAAAGAGTTGATATCCTGGCCAATCGGTAACACGATAATACCACCAGGATGCTGTCCCGTACTTCGCCTTACACCTGTACATCCCACGGAAAGACGTTCAATCTCGCAGCCTCGTTTTCCCATACCACGCTCTTCATAATAATTTTTCACATAACCATATGCCGTCTTATCTGCCAACGTTCCAATGGTACCGGCACGATAAGTTTGACCATCCCCGAAAATAACTTCTGTATATTTGTGTGCATTACTCTGATAATCTCCGGAAAAGTTTAGGTCAATATCCGGCTCTTTATTCCCTTTAAATCCAAGGAAAGTTTCAAATGGAATATCAAAACCATCTTTTACAAGAGGTTCTCCACAATTTGGACAAGCCTTATCCGGCATATCCCAACCACATCCACCTGCGTATTTGCGAACCTCAGGGGATTCAAAATCACTATAATGACAATGTTTACAATAATAGTGAGGGCTAAGTGGATTTACCTCCGTAATTCCCGCCATAGTAGCTACAAAGGAAGAACCAACTGACCCACGGGAACCAACCAGATAGCCATCTTCTACTGACTTCCACACTAATTTTTGTGCAATGATATACATTACGGCAAATCCGTTAGAAATGATAGAATTCAATTCTCTTTCCAATCGTTCCACTACTACCTCCGGAAGATTTTCTCCATACATACTGTGGGCTGTGGAATAACAGATTTCCCGAAGAGTTTTATCCGAATCTTCGATGACCGGCGGACACTTATCCGGCCGAACCGGAGAAATCTTTTCTACCATATCTGCGATTAAATTGGTATTTGTAACAACTACCTCATAAGCTTTTTTTGAACCAAGGTAAGAGAATTCCTCCAACATCTCCTCGGTAGTGCGAAGATAAAGCGGTGCCTGATTATCTGCATCTGCAAATCCTTTTCCTGCCATAATGATTCGACGATAAACCTCTTCATCCGGGTTTAGGAAATGTACGTCGCAGGTAGCAACTACCGGCTTATTGAATTCTTCACCCAACTTCACAATCTTGCGGTTGATATCCTTCAAATCTTCTTCGTTGCGAATCTCTTCCTGTTTCTCACTGTCAATCATAAACCGGTTGTTGCCAAGAGGCTGAATCTCCAGATAGTCATAGAAATTCACTAATCTGGCAATGGCTTCCTCTGACTTGTGACTTAAAATTGCCTGATAAAGTTCTCCTGCCTCACAAGCACTTCCGATAATCAGTCCCTCTCTGTGACGCAAAAACTCTGACTTTGGAATTCTCGGTCTTCTTGCATAATAGGTCAAATGAGACATGGAAATCAAACGATACAGATTCACCCTTCCCACATCATTTTTTGCAAGAATAATGGCGTGATATGTAGGCATTTTCTTAATAGCATCCGGATTGGTCTCTCCAAACTGATTCACATCTTTCAGTGTGAAAATGCCACGTTCTTTCAACATTTTAATAAACTTCACAAAAATCTCTGCCGTCGCCCCCGCATCGTCTACGGCACGGTGATGATTCTCCAGTGAAATTCCAAGTGCCTTTGCCACTATATTTAATTTATATTTTGCCAGTGTCGGTAATAAAACCCTAGCAAGTGCTACTGTATCCAAATATGTATATTTATGATTCAAGCCTAGTATCTTGCAGTTCTGCTCGATGAAGCCAACATCAAATCCGGCATTGTGTGCTACAAGCACCGAATCTCCCACGAACTCTAAAAATTCCGGCAAAATCTCTGCAATTGACTTCGATTCCATCACCATCTCATCTGTGATACCGGTCAGGTTGGTAATCTCAAATGGAATCGGCACTTCAGGATTTACAAACGTGCTATATCTGTCTGTAATAACGCCATCTTCCACCTTCACTGCACCAATTTCAATAATCTTATCATTTACAGAACTAAAGCCCGTCGTTTCAATATCAAATACAACGAAAGAGTCCGAAAGAGTCTGTTCCTTTGCTCGCACCACAATATCGGTCAAATCATCCACCAAATATGCTTCCACGCCATAAATAATTTTAAATGGATCTTCTGGGTTCTTCTTACTTAAGTCCTGAATATAGTGATTCGCCTCCGGGAAAGCCTGTACCACACCATGGTCTGTAATAGCAATCGCTTTATGCCCCCATTTGTGGGCGCATGCTACAATATCATGAACATCCGATACTCCATCCATATCACTCATCTTGGTGTGGCAGTGTAATTCCACACGTTTTTCCGGACTGGTATCCTTTCTGTTCACAGTAAAATCAGGAATCTTCTTTACCCCTGCAACAGACGCAATGGTAAGTTCCCTGTCAAATTTATCTAAATTGGTAACACCCTTAATTTTCAAGAATGCACCCTTTTTAATCTCTGCTAAAATTTCCGGTAGTTGTTCATTTCTAAGAAACATCTTTACCATAATACTGTCGGTAAAATCCGTCACTGCAAAAGAGTAAATAGTTTTCTCATTTCGAATTTCCCTTGTATCTGCGCTGATGACTTTTCCTCGGAAGATAATCTCTCCCATCTCTCCCACTACCTGGGAAAGTTCTATTTCCTCTCCTTCAAAATCACGGCCATAAATCAGATTCGGATCATCTGACTTTTTCGCAGCACGATAATATTCATTTTTCTTAGCCGCATACTGTTTTGCCTTTTCTTCTTTTGCGGCCTTCTTTTCTGCTTTCTCCGCTTCCTTCTCTTCTTTGACTTCTTTGTGCTTCGCCGCATTCTCATCTACAATGGCATTGATTTCTTGCTGCAGACGGATTGCATTATGCTCCTGCATCTTACTCTTTTTCGCCTTTTGGTACTCCGTCTCAACTTGAATCGGTACGTGGCATCGTTCTTCGAAAATCTGACGGAGCATTGCCACAATAGAATCCTCCTTCAAGGACGCAATAACAGAATCTTCGAATTTTAAAACCAAGGTATTCCCATTTTCAAAACGCCATGTGGCATTCATAAATATGTTATGCTCTACCACACTGTGATTCTTTAATTCTAACAGAATGCTTTCATAGTACTCCTTCATTAAATTCTCCGGTGTGTACTGTTCTGAAAGTTGATAAGACTCTATGATTCTTACTTGTACCATGGACATGGCAAATAACTGCTCTTTGATTGCCGTTTCCACTGCATAAATCCATTTTTTCTCAATCAAATGGGTACCGAAAATATGGACATGCAAATAATCCCTGCTTGCGTTGGTAGCAACTTTAGTCACTTCCACATCCGCAAACAGAGTCTGAATTCCATTACCCAATTTTAACGTTGGAAACACCTCAAAGAATTTCTTTATCATTCTATTTCTCCCAATTCAAAAGCTCTTGTCTGAGCGTTTCGAGTAGTTCCTCTTCTTTTACTTTTTTCACTATTTCGCCCTTTTTAATCAAAAGGCCTTCACCGACGCCACCAGCAATTCCGATATCTGCTTCTTTGGCTTCGCCAGGTCCGTTTACCACACAACCCATTACCGCGACTGTGATGTCTTTTTCGCAGTTCTCGAGTGCTTTTTCAACTTTGTTCGCCAAAGTAATAAGGTCAATTTTAGTTCTACCACAAGTAGGGCAAGATACTATATTCACTCCGCCTTTTCTAAGTCCGATGGACTTTAATATATCTTTTGCGGCTTTAATTTCTTCAATAGGATTGTCTGTCAAAGACACACGAATTGTGTCACCTATGTCATTTAAAAGAAGACCACCAATACCCGCAGCGGATTTGATTATACCTTTGTATTTAGTACCTGCTTCGGTAACGCCTAGATGAAGTGGATAATTAACTTCTTTAGAA
>JAZRON010000041.1:0-4582 GCA_045648725.1 Faecalimonas sp. | reverse complement strand
TAGCTACATAAAGAGAATTGTTTTTGTCATTAAACTCTTTTATTTCAAGCTTAACAGGCACAATGTTCTCTCCGTCTCTTGACTGATACGCCAAAAATGGTGTATCGTTCAACTGAATATGCGGCATCAATTGTCAAAGATGGTAGGCCACACAAGATACAGCTCTTATCAGAAAAGGCAATGTGTAAAAGCTGTCAAGGTGTCATGAAACAATTCAAGGATAAATATCCTAATGTCGAGGTGGAGGTCGTTTCTCACAGAGCTGACAAAGCAGAGAAACATCATAACCATAATCCAATATTCGAGTATGATGTAAAGAAGGAATATGAAGATGCGAACAATAGATGATTGCACATATCATGAACGGAAAGAAGGGGTACAAGGTGCCTTTAATTTATGGAAGGATGAACCTGATATCTGGACACCGGAGCATTGCACCAATTATATGCTTGATGAAATGTATGAAAACTCAGACACAGAGCCAATGGTAGGAGCGACGAGATTATTATTTTTCTTAGCACTTGGAGAATATGAAGTCCGTCATGATATTTTGGAAGAACGTAATTTACTTGCATTATCTTATCATATTTATCGCTATGAAAACATGGGTAGATACAAAGCGGACCTTTCTCCGGAAGAAATAGAAGAAGTGGAAAAAGACATTGCTTTTATTAAGAGCAAAGTGAAATTACCGAAACTTGTTTCTTACGAAGATATGGAATAAAATTCATAGATAAAATAATACCACTAGTCAGTAATGGCGGGTGGTATTTTTATGTCCAAATATCACAGAAGGGAGATAAAAGCATGTGGAATTGGTTTGTTAATTTGTTTATCAAATGGAAGCAGAAAAGGTGTACTCATAAATTAAAAAAGCATTGGAACAAGGTGGATGAATGTTACGAGATGAGATGCACCATCTGCAATAAGACAATCTGCCGGTAAAATTAAATATATTACGTAATCAGCACGCAGGGCATCCTGGGTGTTATTTTTATGCTCCAAACACGATAAGAGCCTAAAAGGTGCGTGGCCAGTGACACTGATGAAAACGGAATATATAGGGTGACACCCTTAGAATGGAAAGGAGTACCTCATGGAAAATAACGGTACACAGAATCAGCAAGCTGCACAGAACCAGCAAGCACAGAATCAAGCAACAAATCAGGCACAGAACCAAGCGCAGAATCAGCAGGCGCAACAGGGTAATGCAGGAACAGCTGTTGATTATCAAAAAATTCAGCAGATGCTTGATGGAACATTAAAGGCGAAGGAAGAGACTGCTTTAAAAGCATATTTTAAGCAGCAGGGACTTAGCCAAGAAGAAGCAGAACAGGCAATGGCAGACTTTAAGTCACAGAAGGCAGCCAAGACACCAAACATTGAAGATATGCAGACTCAAATCGCGAGTGCAAATGCTTCAGCGCAGAAAGCGCGTCTTGAAAGTGCAGCCACATTGGCAGCAGTAGGTCTTGGTATCGATGCAAAAACCATTCCGTATGTTCTCAAAATGGCTGATTTCAGCCAAGTGGTGGACAAAGAAGGGAAAATCAACGAAGAAGCCTTATCAGGTGCACTAAATAAGGTTTTGGAAGATGTTCCGGGATTAAAGCCACAGACAACGACGGCAAGTGGATTTGTTAAGGTTGGTGTAGACGGAAATAAAGCTACACAGCAGCAGACAAATCACACACAGAGCAACGTTCCTACAAAGCGTTGGAACAGATTCAATTAAAAGAAAGGAAGGTATAAAATATGCCTAATTTAAACTACGCAGAACAGTGGAGCCCTGAACTCTTAGAAATCAATATTCAGGAAACATTAACATCACCATTCATTACACAGAACGTAAGATGGTTAGATGCAACTTGAACGATACTCCAAAAATGGTGTATCGTTCAACGTAGTTCTGTGATATAAAGTAACATAACGAGTGTGTGAAACTTTTTCTGTAAATTAAAGACTTATTAGGTCTTCTATGATAAAATAAAATCATAGGAGGCCTTTTATTATGGCAAGAGAAAAGAAACCTGTACACAAAGTACAAATGACAGAAGGAAAAAGAAACATCATCCATCAGCTGTTAGAAGAATATGATATTCAGACAGCTGAAGACATCCAGGAGGCCCTCAAGGATCTTTTGGGTGGTACCATCAAGGAGATGATGGAAGCCGAAATGGATGACCATCTCGGCTATGGAAAATCAGAGCGCTCTGATAGCGATGATTATCGGAATGGTTACAAAACCAAGCGTGTTAACAGCAGCTACGGAAGCATGGAAATCGCTATTCCACAGGATAGGAAGTCTACTTTCGACCCTCAGGTGGTCAAAAAACGACAAAAGGATATCTCTGACATAGACCAAAAGATTATTTCCATGTATGCAAAGGGAATGACGACACGACAAATATCTGAAACCATTGAGGATATCTATGGTTTTGAGACCTCAGAAGGCTTTATTTCTGACGTTACAGACAAGATACTTCCACAGATTGAAGACTGGCAGAATCGCCCATTAGATGAGATTTATCCAATCCTTTATATCGATGCCATTCATTACTCTGTTCGGGATAATGGAATTATCCGCAAGCTTGCTGCTTATGTTATTCTAGGAATCAATACAGAAGGGAAAAAAGAGGTTTTATCTATCAACGTTGGGGAGAACGAAAGCTCTAAATACTGGCTTTCTGTGTTGAATGAACTGAAAAATCGCGGCGTAAAGGATATACTCATCATCTGTGCAGATGGACTTTCCGGAATCAAAGAAGCAATAGCGGCTGCCTTTCCCAAAACCGAATATCAGCGATGCATCGTACATCAGGTTAGAAATACACTGAAATATGTACCGGACAAAGACAGAAAAGCATTTGCGACCGATTTGAAGACGATTTATCACGCCCCTACGGAAGAACAGGCCAGAGCAGCTCTTGACCGTGTAAATGACAAGTGGACCCCTAAATATCCAAACTCCATGAAACGCTGGTATGATAATTGGGATGCCATTTCTCCAATTTTCAAGTTTTCAACAACGGTCAGAAAAGTGATTTATACCACAAATGCCATTGAATCTTTAAACTCAACTTATCGAAAGCTGAATCGACAGAGAAGCGTGTTCCCAAACGATACAGCACTGTTAAAATCCCTGTATCTGGCAACCTTTGAAGCAACAAAAAAATGGACGAGTACCATTAGAAACTGGGCTCAGGTTTATGGGGAACTGAGTATTATGTATGAAGGACGTCTACCGGAATAGGTAAAAAAGTCCTGAAATTACAGGCGGGAATACTCGCCTGCTCTTGACATGCGCGGCATGTCTTGATATATATAAAACAAGAGCAGAAAGCTCATGAACTGAACTTTCTGCTCTGTCATTATCATAGAAGATCTGAATTTACAGACTTTTCTTCACAGTGTCTTTTTTATAAATCTAACGAAATGATAGTGTCTTAAATATATGTAGCGTGAAGCACAAGGTACGAGCACCATGCTTTCGAATGCCTTCTATCGAACGTCGGTCCTTAGCAAGATATGGCGAAGCCAATATCGAGCTTAGTACCGCTACGTGAGATTAGAGCGCAAGCGCGCTGAGAAAACATGGTGTTCGTACCTGAGCTTCACTATTCCTATTTCTTCATCTGTTTCTGCTGATTATAATTAATCAAACTTCCCGCCTTCACGATGGTGCGTTCTTCTGCTGTCATATCAGCAATGTAAAGGGAAATTTCCTTCACTTCGTCGCCAATCACGTAAGCTTTGATATCTTTCATGTCACCGTCTAAAATGTCGCGGATGCCCGGTACGAAGATGTATTCGCCTACTTCAAAGTCCGGTGTTTCCTTCATCTGGAACGGAATCATGCCCCAGTTCATTACATTGGAGCGATAACGCTTGGTTGCATATTCCAGACAAATATTTGCAAGACCGCCCAATACTCGCTGGCAGCTTGCGGCCTGCTCACGGGCAGAGCCGTCACCAGGACGTACTGCATAAACCATGCTTCCGATTTCCGTTTCGGTGCACTTCACGTTTGAGCAGCCTTTGATGGTCTGAATCTTTGCGAAAATATCTTTTAATGCAGGTTCTACTTCACAAGGAACCTGGCCTGCACGTCTTGCTTTTTCAATCACGTCCACTTCCTTGGCGCGACCAACGTACTGCGGATCACGTCTGGAAAGGGTAAACTCTGCCAATCCCAAAGGATTAGAACGATAGGAAGATGTTTCACCGGACGGGATCAATTCGTCGGTGGTCGTTACATCGTCCATAATCTTAGAGCAAACCTTTAATAAAATATTATCTGTCAAGGCACTCATCTGTGGCCAGTCTTTGATATTTGGACCATAAACCAAGTCTTTTTCTACGTCAGCCTTACCAAAGCCCTGATATACACGGCTGGTATAAGCAGAAGCGTCAAAATCATATGCCGGAATTTCATAGTCATCGGCATACTGTTCTGCACTGGTCAGGTAACCGCCGTTTGCACCGGTTGCTGCAATAGAACGGGCATCCATCAGTGCCACTGCTGACATCTGTCCCACGCCAGGCTTAGAGCCTTCACGGTTCGGGAAGTTTCTGGTAGTGT
>JAZRON010000040.1:0-9500 GCA_045648725.1 Faecalimonas sp. | reverse complement strand
AATTCCAGGTACCTTTCCCTTGTCTGTGTACTGCCACATATCATACTTTCCTGTATAGTTGCACTCTGTATTATACTGGGCCACCCATATGGTGTAATCCTTTAATTCATCTGCATGTAAATTATCCAGATACCAATATTTACTGGCATATACGCCTGCCTTGTAGCCTCCGTTCTCCACCGTCTTGCAGAATGCTTTTACAATCTTTGTCCGATTGGTTTTGCTTAGATTATCTGCTCGTCCTCCGGACCATTCTGTGTCAATATAGATTGGATAATCCAATCGATATCCCTTCACCAATTCCATTGCCATACTGGCTTCTTCTACTGCTTCTGCCTCTGTAATTGCCTGGGTAAAGAAGTATACACCTACTTTTACACCTGCTTTCGTTGCCCCGGCAATGTTGGCTTTAAAATACGGATCCTCTACAAGAACTCCCGTTTCAGAGCCGCGGTATCCCACACGGATAATGGCAAAATCAATGCCGGCTCCGGCTACTGCTTTCCAGTCAATGTCGGCCTGCCATTTGGAAACATCAATCCCCTTCGTTTCCAGCGATTCTATGAGCTTTCCGCTTGCATCAAAGGAGTATTTGAAATATCCGATAATCTGTTCCCCAGTCACTGCCTGATGGTTTTCATTATAGTAATAAGTGGCACCATCTATGGTCTGCCAACCCGTATATTGCAATTTTCCATAAAATACATTTCTGTCGCCATAATCCTTTATGGTAGCAACCTGTTTTGCTTCACTGTCCAGATATAATTCATTCCCCTCTAAATCCAAAAGCGGGGTTGTTTCATCGGTTATATCTCCAACCTGTATTGTTATATCAAACACTTCACTCTTAGGAGCATCATTTTCATCTAGAAAAGATATGCTGCAATAAACAACTGCTTGTCCACTTTGCAGTGCGGATATTGTTACTGACTGGTCATCATGGGCCTCAATAGCCGCCACTGTCCCATCAGTAATGGTCCATGTAATATTCTGGATGCTTATATCACGAGTCTGTATACTATATGGGCTAATTGAATAACTCTTTGATTTTTCGCCACCTTGGCTATAAAGGGTTACCGACAGTGGAACCTGCACCTTCGTGGCACCAAATGTTTCCTCCTGCTTTCCTTCACTTAAAGCGATTGGAAAATTATCTACAGAAACCTTTTTCTTATCCACCGATTCTCTGGATACCGTACTTTCTAAAAACGGAAGGGTGTTTACAATAGGTTTTTCCACCTGTGGTTTGCTATTTCCAGTGTCTTCTACCTTTGTATTTACTTCGTTTTCCTTCTTTACCTCGGCTGTTACGTCTACCTTTTTATACTCTATCTTGGCCTTTACTTCCATGACAATTGGATTCTGGGCAATGACAAAATGTTCTTGTTCTTCTAAAGTGACAACATACTTTCCGGCAGCAATTCCGGTAATATGAATGATTCCATCCATATCCTCATCCACATACTCTTTTTTCTTGTGTTCCGAGCCCTCCGGTGCCACAAAAACCTTGAATGCAACCCCGGAAATTAATTTCTCATACTCATCTACGATTTTGATTTTCAAATCTTTTTCTATAGAAGTACCGGAGAAAGAGATATTTTTGCTCTGCTGAATTACTTCCATGTTTTCTGGTTCGTCCTTTATGGTTTCAATCACCAGTTCCTCTTTCGGTTTATTCTCTTCCTGTTCTTTTGCAGCCTGCCGTAGTTCTTTTTGATATTGATAAAAAATAATACCGGTGGCTGTCATGATTAACAGAATTGCAAACACCCCACCAGCTATAACCCACTGTTTTTTCGTAATACGCTGTATATACTCCCTTATCTTATTCATAACTTGTTTCCCTCTTCTATCTATGTACAACAGCACCTATTGTAACTCATCTCCATAGAATTGTAAATAAAAAGGAACCAAAAAATGGTCCCTTTTTTATGGTAATCATTAACAATTGGCATGATAAGCTTCATTCGCTCCCCATACGTCAAATCCATTTCCCTTTAACACTTCTACTACTTTTTCCGGGTCATCTGATTTTAATACAGCTGAAGCATCTTCCCCATTTGCAAATGCATACATATATTCTACGTTGATTCCTGCCAGTACAATCTCATGCATGGCTTTGCTGAGAGAACCTGTGGCATGCGGTACACGAAGAGCAACTACATCAGTAAGCATGGATGTAATTCCCGCCTCTTTTAATACTTCCTTCCCCTTTTGTGGATCTGAAACAATCATACGAAGCATTCCATAGTCTGCTTTATCTGCAAGGCTGAGTGCAACAATGTTGACCCCATTTGTACCAAGGGTTTTCAATACCTCATCCAACCGTCCTTCTCTGTTTTCTAAAAATACAGATAATTGTTTAATCGTCATATTTCATTCCCCCTTAGTTCAGATTTCTGTTATCGATGACACGTTTTGCTTTTCCTTCACTTCGCGCAATCGTCTTAGGTTCTACCAATTTAACAACTACAGAAACACCCAACGCCTGTTTTAAGACGCCTGCAACCTTATTTTTAAGTCCTTCTAGAGCACGGATTTCGTCGGAGAAGAACTTCTCATTTACCTCTACCATAACTGTAAGTACATCCATGTTATTAACACGGTCCACAATCATCATATAGTGTGGTGCCACTTCATCACCTAAGCTGAGAAGTGCTGCTTCTACTTGTGTTGGGAATACGTTTACACCGCGGATTACCTTCATATCGTCTGTTCTACCTGTGAATTTTGAGATTCTAGGAAGGGTTCTTCCACAATCACATGTAGAATGGTCAATACTTGTTAAGTCTTTCGTTCTATAGCGAATAAGAGGCATAGCCTCTTTTGTCAGTGTAGTAAATACGAGTTCACCCGTTTCACCATCTGCACATGCTGCATTGGTTGCCGGATTTAAGATTTCAGGATAGAAGAAATCTTCATGAATATGTAATCCCTTGTGGTGAATACATTCCATTGCAACACCCGGTCCTAAGATTTCACAAAGTCCATAGATATCAAAACATTTGATACCTAAAATACTTTCAATCTCTTCTCTCATTTCTACTGTCCAAGGCTCTGCTCCAAGAATACCTGTTTTAATCTTTAATCTATCCACAAGCCCCGCATCACGAAGAGACTCCGCAAGATGGAGTGCATATGAAGGAGTACATGCAAGTGCAGTCGCACCGAAATCTTCCATACACATCATTTGACGCTGCGTATTTCCCGAAGACATTGGAACTACCATTGCTCCCATCTTTCTTGCTCCGAAATCAATTCCCATACCCCCTGTAAAGAGACCAAATCCGTAACAAACATGAATAATATCTTCTTCGGTAAGCCCCGCCATGTTAAGACATCTTGCAACACATTCACCCCAAAGGTCCACGTCATTCTGTGTGTACGATGCCAGTGTGAGTTTTCCCGTAGTTCCGGAAGTGCCCTGTACTCTGGCAATCTTTGATTTTGGAACCGCCAAAAGTCCGAACGGATAGTTATCTCTTAAATCTTCCTTAGTTGTAAATGGAAGCTTATGAATATCTTCAATCCCTTTAATATCTCCCGGCTCTACACCAAGTTCCTTCATCTTTTTATTGTAAAATGCCACGTTTTCGTAAACATTTGCTACTTGTTTTACAAGTCTTTCGCTTTGCAGAGCTGTCATCTCATCTCTGCTCATACATTCCACTTTCTGATCTCGATATCTCTCTATCCATGCCATGGTGGATTTCCCCTTTCGATTTATAATTGATATCCTACTTCAAATGCTTTCTTGTTGATTTCGATTGTCTTTGGTGGCACCGTATTTTCAATCACGTTATACCACTCTTCTTTTGCAAAATCCATATGCTGTGCCGCAACACCCAGCACAATCAGATTAAACACTCTGGAATTCCCCAACTTCTTAGCTTCCTCTGTGGCATTTACAGAATAAACCTTATGTTCTTTTGCAAGATTTTCAATAATGTTCTCCGGATACTCTGCCGCACCAATTACTACCGGCATCGGATCAATTCTCCAGTCGTTGATGATAAGCGCTCCATCTTTTTTTAGAAAATGAGCATATCTCAGTGCTTCCAATCTTTCAAAAGCAATAATAACATCCGCCTGACCTTCTTCTACGATTGGCTCAGCCACCTTTTCACCATAGCGAACAAATGTAACAACACTGCCGCCTCGTTGCGCCATACCATGCACCTCAGAAAGCTTTACATCATAACCGCCCGCAATTGCAAGGCCGCCTAAAATTCTACTGGTAAGAAGAGTTCCTTGTCCTCCCACACCAACAATCATAATATTTTTTGTTTCCATTATTTGTCACCTGCCTTTACTAGTTCAATTGCATCAAATTTACACAAAGTTTCGCAAAGTCCGCAACCTGTACACATGGTATCGTCAATGTAAATTGTGCCGTCCGGTTTCTTTGTCATTGCAGGACATCCCGGTTTCATACACATACCACATTTCTTACATTTGTCCGGATGTGCAATATATACCGGTTTCTTTGACTTATCAAGAAGTACACATGGAGATTTTGTGATGATCACAGACACTTCATCTCTTGCCACTTCTTCTTTGATTACTTTTTCTAATGTTTTAATATCAAATGCATTGACTGTAGTAACATGTTTTACACCAAGAGCCTTGCAAAGTGCTGGAATATCAATGGCATTTGTTGGCTCGCCCAAGAGTGTTTTTCCGGTTGCCGCATGGTCTTGATGTCCTGTCATACCTGTTGTTGAATTATCAAGGATCATAACCGTACCGGTTGATTTGTTGTAAATCATATTCATAAGGGAGTTCACACCTGTGTGTAAGAATGTAGAATCCCCAATCACTGCTACCCAGTTCTTTATGTAATCTTTTCCTTTTGCCTTTTCTATTCCATGAAGGCTAGAAATACTTGCTCCCATACAAATGGTGGTATCTACCACGCTAAGTGGTGCAACTGCTCCCAATGTATAACAACCGATATCTCCGGCTGCATGTATTTTCAATTTGTTAAGTACATAGTATACACTTCTGTGTGGACATCCTGGACAGAGAATCGGTGGTCTTCCAGGTGCCGCTGCAGGAGTTTTCACTTCCACTTCTTCTTTTAAAATCGCCTTGCGAATCATGTTTGCGCTGTATTCGCCCTGCACTGTGAAAATTTCTTTTCCGATTGCTTTAATGCCCCATGATTTTACTTGCTCTTCAATCACTGGATCCAATTCTTCTACGATATAAAGTGTATCAACTTTTTGGGCAAATTCTTCAATCAGTCTTTTTGGAAGCGGGTTTACCATTCCAAGCTTTAATACAGATGCATTTGGAAGTGCTTCTTTTACATAAAGATATGGAATACCACTTGTGATAACACCAATCTTTGTATCGTTCATCTCAACGGTATTGATTGCCAAAGTGTTTGCTGCTTCTGCCAATTCTAGATTACGTTTTTCAATCTCTACGTGGCGGAGTTTCGCATTACCTGGCATCATAACGGTTTTACGAATGTCTTTTACATATTCTTTGTCAGCTATTTCTTGACGGTCATAAAGTTCTACCAGTCCTTGTGAATGTGCAAGTCTTGTTGTGGTTCTGAAAATAACCGGTCTGTCAAACTTCTCACTGATTTCATAAGCAACCTTCATAAATTCTTTTGCTTCCATACTGTCAGATGGCTCTAATACAGGAACCTGTGCTGCTCTTGCAACCATACGTGTATCCTGTTCATTTTGAGAACTGTAAAGTCCCGGGTCACCCGCTACTACGATAACCAAACCACCATTCACTCCCATGTAAGATACAGTATAGAGAGGGTCTGCCGCTACGTTAAGTCCAACGTGTTTCATACATGCCATTGCACGTACTCCAGAAACACTTGCTCCTATGGCAACCTCCGTAGCTACTTTTTCATTTGGTGACCATTCTGCATAAATATCATCTTTATATTTTACGATTTGTTCGCTAATCTCCGTACTTGGAGTTCCCGGATAAGCTGCCGATACTTTTACACCGGCTTCATATGCACCACGAGCAATCGCTTCATTTCCAAGCATAATTACTTTCTTTTTATCATTTGACATCATGTGAAGTCCGTCCTTTCATCTACTTAATATTACGATTATAGCACAATACTTTCCCGAATTAAAGCGTTAATTTGAAGAAAACTAAACTTTTTTGTTACTATTAAAATCTCTTGGTATCACTTTCACATAAAAATAGAAACGAGATCCATTTGCGAATCTCGTTCCTGTCTTTATCTCTATTCTGGTTTCTTAATCTGATTCAGCGCAGCATTGAATCCCAACAGTTGCTCTTTTGTTGGTTTAATTCCCGCCGCTCCCATCATGGTTGACATACGAAGCACAGTAAAACTTCCCATCATCTGCATAAGTTCCGGTCCAAAGTCTGTTCCTGCCATCATACTTTCACTGCCGGCACTTTCCGTCATCTGCTTGAACATCTGCATAAATAGTTCCTTTCCTTCCGGAACTGCCATAATATCAGCCAACTTATCATTTAATGAAAAATACCCTTCCGGTGCATTGATATCGAACCAGTTGAGAATCGCACCTTTTTCTCTCAAACGGTAGTTCTCATTGAACACATCTACCTTGCGGATTTTGCTCTCATCTTTGCACTCGCCTGCTACTGCGGTAAGCACTGTCTCTCCTTTGTTTGGCACGTCAAAATAGAAGAAATGCACATCACTTGTCTGTTTTCCAAGACTTTCACCATTTGCAAACAGTTCTACCTCCGGCTGATTAGAGTAAACCGTTACCTTGGTCACATCTTCTACTCGGTCTACATATCGCTTTCCGCAGATGTGCACGAACGGTTCATCTGAAAGCCATGCTTTGTAAGCATAGAAGGAGTCTTTTTTATACTTACGGTCAAAGGTCACCAGTCCTTTGTGGTTCTGTCCATTTTCTCCCCCTTCATTTCTTGCATCAGCACCAAAATCGAACATGTTCCACACATGAGTTGCCCACAGATATTTTCTGGTGAAAAGCTGTTTAATCAGTTCTTCATGGTAGTATGCCTGATATTCTTCTGTGTAATCTCCCTGCTGTGGGTCTGATGTATGCCAATTTAAAGCTTCGCAGCCATATTCACTGCAGCCAATCGGAATGTTTGGAAATTTCTCATGGAACTTATCGAACCACGGACCATTCATGGAAGTATCTCCGCCGTACCAGCCAAAGTAATGATTGTAAGACACCACATCCGGAATCTGCACATAAGGGTCATCCATATCGCACATGGATACGCACGCAATGGTGGTAAGTCTGGTCTTATCCATTTCATGACACAGGTCATTTAACACTTTGTGATTGTCCACCAAATCTTCGGAAGAACCTTTGATGGAAATCTCGTTTGAAAGTCCCCACACCACGATAGATGGATGGTTATAGTTCTGCGTAATTAGTTCCTTCATCTGTGAAATGGTGTTCTCTCTGCCGGTTGGCATGTGAGCTGAAATATATGGGATTTCTGCCCAAACCACCATACCTCTCTCATCACAAAGATTATAGAAATATTGGTCGTGCTGATAGTGGGCCAGACGAATGGTGGTTGCTCCCACTTCACAAATCAAATCCATATCCTCTCTGTGATGCTCCGGAAGAAGAGCATTTCCAATTCCCCACCTATCCTGATGGCGAGACACACCGCGAAGAGGATATTCTTCGCCGTTTAAGATAAATCCCTTATCTGGGTCAATCTGGAAGGTACGGCATCCAAAGCGTGTTACTACATTGTCTAACACTTCTTCTCCTTCCACCAATTTCACTTCCGCTGTGTAAAGGTATGGGTCTTTTCTACCATGCCATAAATGTACATCTTTGATGTCCAAAACCACTTTTGTGTCCTTGGAAAGTGTCTTAGCTACCACATTGCCCTCTGCATCCTTCAGCACATATGCAATGCTCTGTTCCTCTTTTTGATTTGTCACATATACTTCCACTTCTACTTTGGCATCTTTTCCTGAAATTTCCGGAGTCACTTGGATTCCTGGACCTCCATAGTAGTCCAAATCAAAATGAGATTCATTTACTGCAATGATGTTTACATCACGATAAAGGCCACCATAGAAGGTGAAGTCCGCAGTTTGTGGATAAACTCTGTCATTGATTCCATTATCCACCGCAATGACAAACAAGGTCTTGTCGGTAAGCACCTCCGTAATATTAACTCTCCATGTAGAGTATCCTCCATCATGACTTGCAATTTCTTTTCCGTTTGCATAAACGGTTGCAGAGGAATTGGCACCGCAAATTTCCAAATAATACTGTTCCCCTTTTGGAAGATCATTTTTATCCAATTCCTTTGCATAGTATGCGGTTCCTCGAAAATAATCGTTATCCCCATCTTGTCCGTCAATATTATTCCAAGTATGTGGCAAATTCACCCAGCACCATCTCGACCGCATGGTTTTAGGTACTTGTTCTGCCTCTTTTGAAAAAGCCCATTTCGTATTAAAATTCATAATTTGTCTCATAATAGATAAAACCTCCTTATTCTCCACGTTTCGCTTTTAATGTAGTAATATTCGCATCTACTTGTTTTTTATGCAACGGATACCAGAACCAAAGAATTGCAGCCAGTAGTGCAAAACCAATAGCCGGAACAATCACGGAAATGTTGAAGATGCCAAGGGTAACATTTGGGTCAAATGCAGTTGCTTCTGAATATCCAATCATGGAAAGGAGAACTCCCGAAAGACCCGAGCTTGCTGCCTGTCCTAATTTTCTGGCCCATGAATACAGTGCATAAACGGAACCGTCTTCTCGAACACCATTTTTCACTTCCATATCATCAATGACATCGGTAATCAGTGCCCAGCAAACCATGGAAAACACACCTAAGCCTAACCATGCCACAAATTGAAATCCGGCATATACCCAGACATTTTCCGGTCTAACAACGAATAATACCGCATTCACCACTACCGCCAAAGCATTAGACACAACCGATACTTCTGCTTTGCCGAACTTGGTGGACAAAGGTTTGGCCAAAGCACCTGCTACCAGCATACCTGCCATCATAAACATGGTGGATGCAGATTGGGCTTGTGTACTTTTATAGAAGTTTGGATAAACATATCCTGCCATCTGCTGCATTGTCAGTTGAGATAACAACATAACAATGGAAGCTGCAATAATGGAAAGCAGGGAACGATTGGTAAATGCCCGTTTGAACAAATCAATAATAGAATCCTTTTTCCCTTCCTCTCTCTCAACCGATTCTGCCTTCACTCGTTCTGTGGTCAGATAGTAGCAAAGCAGATAGCACACCACCGCCAGAATAGAAAACACTCCCGCAATCACTGTGAACTTCCCACCATCTAAAATTGGATTCCCAGCAGTGTCCTCTGTATATGCCAACATTGGTATACCTGCACCAATAATCATACCTGCCAGCAAGCCTCCCATAGTACGGTATGTAGAAAGGGACTGACGGTCCCCCGCTTCCGCTGAAACCGCTGAGGCCATAGAACCGTAAGGTATGTTAATGGAAGTGTAAAATATAGA
>JAZRON010000039.1:0-3639 GCA_045648725.1 Faecalimonas sp. | reverse complement strand
CCGATGCCATAGGCTGCAAGTCTTTCGCGGTCTACATAGAGGGTGATTTGTTCCTTCACCTCGCCATATTGTCTCACATTGCTCACGCTGGGCACTCGGCGCAGACGGTCTGCCAATTCGTCGCTGTATTGTTGCAGTTCGCGATAGCTGCGTTGTTGGCTCTCTACGGTGATGAGCAAGGCACAGGCATCGCCGAAGTCTTCGTTGACGACCAGTGCCAATACACCTCCAGGCAGGCTGCTCTTGAACGTGTTGAGCCCGTGTTTGATTTTGCTCCACACCTCATCTTTCTTGTTGATGTTATCGTGCATCTGCACCATCATCATACACATTCCGTTGCTGCTTGTGGTGGTGGTTTTTTGTCGGTTCACTTCCTTATATGTGAACATGTATCGTTCCAGTGGCCGTGCCACTTGTGCTTCAATCTCCTCGCTTGTGGCTCCGGGCATCACGGCGATAACCACGCCTTGTCTCACCACAAAAGGCGGAAATTCGTCCTTGGGCATCACGTACAGTCCGTACACTCCGAATGCCAGTAGCAGTACGGTAAGCAATGTGGCAATGCGGTAATTGTTAACGGACCAAGCAGCCCATCCAGTTAGTTTATTCGATTTCATTTTCTTTGCGTTTCTGGGTAGTGATAACTTGTTATGCAGGTTGTTTCAGAATGTACAGAATTTTCCTTAACAAGTTGTTTAATCTATATTGGATATTCTGTTGGTATTCAGAATTTAATTGGTGTACCTTCGCCAACCTTCTGATAGCCTTCTACAATTACATTATCGCCCTCTTGCAGTCCGCTCTCAATGGCAATTCTGTTGCCGCTTGTCTCGCCAACGGTGATGGGTCTGCGCTGTGCTTTTCCGTCCTTTTCCACCCAGACGAAAAGTGTTTTGTCTGTGGTTTGTTGAACGGCCTTCACGGGCAAGGTAATCTTTCTTTCCTCCGCATTGTCCTTCATGGCCACCTTGGCCACCATTCCAGGAAGCAATTTGTGTCCGGGGTTTTCCAAAGCGATACGGATGTCGTAAGTGTGCGAAACGGCATCGGCGCTCACGCCCTTTTCTATCTTGCCTCCCTCAAAAGTCTCTCCGGGCAGGGCATCGGGCATGATGAGTGTGGCTGTCTCTGGAGTGATGGATGCGATTTCCTTTTCAGGGATGCTCACTCTTACCTTAACGCGGTCAATGGATAGGATGTGCAGTACGGGTTGGGAGGGCAGAACTGTCTCGCCCACGTTCATGATTTTATTGCCCACCACACCATTGCAAGGAGCGTACAGGGAGCAGTCCTCCACGTTCTTCAAGCACATGTCATAACTTGCCTTGGCTTGTTGCAGCTTGCTTTCAATCTCCACCCATTTCATTTCGGGCAGCGAATTGCTTTCATGCAGTGTCTTCATTCGTGCATGGGCATCAGTAGCCTGGTCCAGTGTGGATTTTGCCGCAGCCAGGGCGTTTCGTGCCTGTGTGTCATCAATGGTGGCAAGCAGTTGTCCTTTCCTTACGGTCTGTCCTTCTCGGGCATGAAGGGTTTTCAACGTGGCCATGCCCGTGAAGCTAACCAACGTGCTCTGTTCCTCTTCCACCACGCCTACATAGGGAGTGGCTGAGGTCAGTTCACCTAATGCTGCCTTTTCGGTCTTCACACTTATTGTCTCCTCTTGCTGTTTAGGCTCGCTCTTTTGGCAGGCGCATAGGGCAAGCGCTATAATGGTCATCGGGATAAGTCTTTTCATCGTTGCAAATGTATTTATTCGTTAGATGTATGATATTTCCTGTTTTGCGGGCTTCGCCCAGTTTTGGCTTGCAAAGTTACGTATCTTCTTCATCATTTCATGAAATATAAGTAATAATTGTTGTTCATTTTAACCAATTTAACCGTCCGTGCCACCAATTTCACTGTAGTTAAACATTAATTCATTAAGTGTCTAATAAAAATGGATGAGTTAATAATTAATCAATTAGCCCTTCAAAATTAGGATAATCGTGTTCTTTGACAGTGATCAAGCATCTGATTCCAACCAGTAAATTTAGGCCTACATAACAATTGCTGTCATATTTGTGATTCTAGTGTTGAATAGGGTTCTGTTTACAAAAGCCGTAAATTGGCCAAAAACGTATTTTTGGGGAACTTATCAGTCAATTGAATTGGTATTACAAAGTTGTGGATTCAAGTTCGTTTTATTTCAATAATTTGCTTAATAGGTTATATTTCAATCATTTAAAATAACTGTCAGCCAACTTTTATTGGGCAGTAGTGATAAAATTTTTCAATAAAACATTTTATTATTATAAAATAAAAACCTATCTTTGTAGAAAAAAGGTAATAATCATAAACTTATAAATCAATAAATCTATGAAGACTAATTTTTTATTTAAATCGAAATGTTTTTTAGTAATTGTTTGTGTTTCAGCTTTTAGTGTTTCTTGTACTAATCATTTCTCTGGTATAGAACCCGAATCTAATAATGATAAACGATTCGTTATAAAACCACAGGTGTATATTAGTGATCCTTGGACAGCTTCAACAAAAGCCATTGGTGCGACTGACCCAATATTCATGTGTTATCTTTTTGACAGTAATGGTAATGCTATTTACAACAGAGGAAACGCTCTTGGCGATAATATGACAACTACTTTTGAAGAGGCAGACAAAACAGGTAATTATTCGATATATTGTGTTACGGGTTGGTTTATAGATGAGTATCCGCAAACAACAAAAGATACAGAATTGTACCAGGGACCTATAACATTGGATACAGAACTGTATATGTGTTCAGCAAAAGATATATGTTTAGGAAAACAAGATATATCTGTAGATGCTAGCCAGATGACATACAACGTTGTTGTTAATGTTGATCATATCATGGCAAAAGCTGCTTTCTTGATAGAAAACGTACCATCAGACGTTACTAATATAATTGTGACTTTGCCCAAACAGGCCAATAAATTTAAATTTGACGGTACTATTTCAGGTAATACGCAGTCGCAAACGTTGACTCTGATAAAAGAATCAGAACAAAATGAAGATGGCACATACAATTGGAGTGTTGAAGAAACAATTGTTTACCCTTATGCAAAAGAAACTGGAACCATGCCTATCCATCTAACTGTGGCTAATAGTACAGGTGAACATACTTTCAAGACAGAGACCTCTGCTTGTTGTAGTAAGGGTAAACGGGTTGCATTTAAAACTGGTTGGAATACAATTATATACTATCAGAATGCACAAGTTAATATCAATCCTTGGACAAATGAAGTTATAAATGCCAATTTTGATCTGGGCGGTGCTGAAACGAATGATAAACAGGAATAAGCCTGTTGTGTATACAAAAAATCCGCACAAATTGTGCGGATTTCTGAGCTGCTTCCGAGAGTTGAACTCGGGACCTCATCCTTACCAAGGATGCGCTCTACCACTGAGCTAAAGCAGCAACAATTTGTCTTAGCGAGTGCAAAATTACATCTTTTTTTTTGATATAACAAATTTTTCCGGTCTTTTTTGTTCTAATATTTTTGATTTGTGGGGATAATCGTGTATATTTGTACAAAAATAAGCGAATTTATCCCCCTTTTCTGTACAATATTACTCATATGTTTTATTGTAATTATCGTTAGATCGATGAGGGTGTGTTTT
>JAZRON010000038.1:0-4912 GCA_045648725.1 Faecalimonas sp. | reverse complement strand
CGCTCAAATCCCACGTGCTATATAAAACTGCTGCCAGTGCCGGACTCAATATCTGCGAGATGGACTGTAAGCTTTGAGTGTATCCTGCACATTTCGTCAATTCCTCCTTCGGCACGAGCTGCGGTGTAATCGCCTGAAGTGTTGGATTGTGGAAAGCCGTTCCAATGGCTCTTGCCAGCATGACAAGCAGAATCAGCCAAATCTTCGGTTCTCCTCCCAAAGATGCAAATGCAAGCAGAAGACTTACGCCTGCAATCACCAAGTCTGACACTGCCATAATCATTTTTCGGTTCAAACGGTCTATGTAGACTCCAATAAATGGACCAAGTAATCCTTGTGGCAGATAACCCACCAACATTGCCAGAGAGAGTACAATTCCCGATTTTGTTTTATCTGTTAAATACCATACGATGGCAAATTGTAGAATGGAACTGGAAAGCTGTGAAAATGCTTGGCCAGTCCAGATTGTGTAGAATGTTTTTTTCCAATTTCGTTGCATAGTAATATGTCCTTTAAGTTGTTCTTGATATATATTTTACTCTATTAATATCCTTACACAAAAACAAGATTATGAAAAGCCATTTTTTACACAAAAACAAAATTATTGGAATTTTCTTGCCTCCATCATGCATTTATGCTATACTCCAAATCGTCAGTTCGAAACCATCCTGACGTAAAACAAAACTAAGGAGACAACAAAATATGAAAAACAAAAAAGTACTATTTTTAGTTCAAGCCGCCATGATTGGCGCCATTTATGTAGTGCTCACCCTCCTGTTTCAACCATTTTCATTTGGACAGATTCAGGTGCGCATTGCAGAAGCACTCACCATACTTCCGGTGTTTACTCCAGCAGCGATTCCCGGATTGTTTGTAGGCTGTCTGATTGGTAACATTTTAGGCGGAAGCATTCTTCCGGATATTATCTTCGGAAGTCTAGCAACATTCATAGGGGCAATTTTTACTTATGTTCTTCGCAAGCAAAATAAATATCTTGCTCCATTACCACCAATTATTGCAAACACTGTAATTGTTCCGTTTATACTTTATTATGCATACGGAATAAATCTGCCAATTTCTTTTATGATGCTAACTGTAGGAGTAGGGGAAGTAATTTCTTGCGGAGTATTGGGCATGATTGTGTATGCCGCGTTAAAGAAATATAGATATCGGATTTTTAAAGATTTATAAAATTAAGGACAACAACTAATGTTTATTAGTTATTGTCCTTTTTTTAATGCTACTTTATTTCACATACCCAAGAAAAGTATGTCCGCTACCACCAGTCATCTCATCTACAACAGCAAATGTCCTGCTTCGAATTCCACCATCACTTGGGTCAATATAGGTAATTGTCTGTGCATCATATCCCACTAATACAATGGCACTATCACTACCGGTCATGGCAATTACCGGCACTCCCTTATCTATGAGATACCTCATATCTGCCGAAGAGCAACCCTTGAACCTAACGGCCTCACCGCCGGAAAACTCATCTAAAATCTGCAGTGCCGACTTGCTTTGCATCTCTGCAGACACGTCTGCGGAAACATCTTCATATGCCAAGACTGCCCTTACACTTGCAGCAAGTGTTGACTCGCCCCCATTTGCGCGAAATCCACCGATTTCAAAGTTGCGATACCAGGATACTCGGTTTCCATCTTCCCACACATAGTTTTGCCTTGGTGAAATGACCACACCTGCAATTCCTTTTGCTACCTGTACCGCCTCGCCTGCTTCTCCATAGACATCCACCAGTTCACCCAAGCCAAATACACCGTATTGTGACTGTTCAAAGTCAACTGCAAATTCCATTGTTGTATCTCGTTCAAATAAAACTTGCTTCGGTTTTAGCAATTTTGCTTTCTTATTATCAATTCCCTCTTCAAAAATGAGGCGAAATTGGGTTTCTTTCAAATCAGTCCAGTAAGACTGCAAGGTAACCAAACTGGATTTTTCTTCATTATTGGTAATGTAGTCTTCTCCTGCCTGGGTATATACATTTCCTTGTTTTACAGCCTTGTTCAAGGTAATCATATTGTTTTCTATTTCAATGCCTATAAGATAGCTTCCATCTTCCCCATAGGTCTTTACAACCTGGTTTTTAGAATCACGGATTTCTAATTGATACATCCCAAGTATAGGTTCTCCGGATGACAGCGTTCCCGCATCTTCATTTCTCCCTATTCCGTAGACAAAATCACCCATGACAAACCCCAATGGCTGAATCACTTCTCCCTCAGTCACCTTAACCGTCTGTTCTGAGCCTGTTGCAAAATCGAGAACAACCGCCTCCGAAGGCGTATCTGCTTTTTGATATCCGATCAGATGACCATCCTCCGATGAAATATACTGTCCCTGCTCTAGCTGTTCAAGCACAATGGTTCTCTCATTTGTCTCTAAATCCACCTTGCAAAGAGTTCCACCTGCAAGCACATAGAGCATGTTGTTTTTATCACTATAGTATGCCAGTTTCCCAAGTTCTTTTTCAATGGCCACATGGGACTGATTGCTTGGAATAAAAGCCTTTTCCTCTACAACATTTTTCCCAAGATCAAAATAATAAATGGCAACGCCGGATTCTCCCTCATGAGCTCCCCGATTCATATATCCATACACTGCAAATGTCAGGTTCCCGCCATTTTCCATGGAAAGAATCTTCAAAGAATGTCTGTCAAATTGGTTTCGAATATCTTCTTTTTCCGAGTCTGCAAAACTAAACACCAACGAAAATTCATCATCCTCTTTATTATAACTCCAAAGTTCATCCGCCTGTATAAAAGAGACAATCGTACCCTTTTCGTTCAACTTATACTGCATATCCTGTGTCGTCAGTCCCAGTATAATTCCTTTACTCATTAGAACAACTTTGGCCGGGTCAAACACCTCTTCCATGGTTCGGTCATAACTTAGCAGATAATATTTACCATCTACATAACGTACTCGGAAAAACTCCTTCACATTATGTATTTCCTCGTCATTATTATCACCCGCGCAACTCACCTGATATTCTAACTGAATGGAAGTATATGCTGTCTTTGTCTCTGTCACATTCCATCTCACTTGCCCCAAGATTTCCGGATTCAGTTTCCCCCAGATTATATGTTCCAAATCTGAATGGATGGTCACATGCTGTAAGGTGGTGTTATCCCCCTGATCATTAGATTCCATCACTCGCTTCACACTGTCTGTATCTTTCTTTTCCAGTATATTTGTGTGGAGCGTTTTTACATAATTCATGCACTCCAAAAAATAAAGGTCAGTGGCATTTGTTACTCTTGTGTAATAGTAAATATTTCTTCCATTTCCCAAATCCATTTGAACTTGTAGAAGCCCCTCCTGGGTTTCATCTAGGACGTCTCCCACATGGACTTCCAAAGTGTCTTCCACTTTTTTCACAGTCTTCTCTAATCGTTTTTCTTTTCCATCTACCGAATAGACCCTATAAGTAAGGGAATGAATTCTCTGCTCATATTTTTGAATGTTCAATACTACATTGCCGGCAGCGTTCAGGGGTGTCACCTTATCTCGAACCGCCATAATATCCATTTCATTTACATGCCCGGCAAGCAGGTTCATCTCCTGTCCTTCCACCGTAAAAGAAATAGTAGGAAGCGTGGCCGAACCCATATCAGCCGTCATATCTGTATTTCCACGATTCGTATAATGGCTGAATCCGATCAACGCCAGAACAAATACGACTGTTAATAGGCTAATTCGTATGATTCGCTCTTTCATCTACGCTTCTTTCCTTTCTTTTAATAATCTACCAAGCATAGGGTCGACGTTCAAAAACTCCTGACAATTCTTTATCTTGCCCAGATTCTCCTTTTTCTTGCCCGATTTCACTGCCCGAATCAAAATATTTTTCGGCGTATGCTCCATATCGATAAACTCCAAAATCTGCGCATCGTATCCACAGCTTTCCAAGTATTCCGCACGAAGTGCATCCGTTACAAGTGCCGCCACTCTTTCTTTAATCAGACCATATTTCAACACCGGCTCCAGAATATCATTTTGAATCTGACCATTGAGCTCATGCTGACAACATGGAACAGACAAAATCACCTTTGCATTCCAACCCACTGCCTTATCCAACGCAAAATCTGTTGCGGTGTCACAGGCATGAAGTGTTACTACCATATCTACCTCGTCCACCCCAGTGTAATCTGCAATATTGCCCTCTAAAAATTTCAGCTTTTTATAACCATATTTTTCACTCAACTCATTACAATGGCGAATCACATCTGTCTTCAAATCCAAACCAATAATGCGCACATCATATTTTTTCAACTCATGCAAATAGTAATACATGGCAAATGTGAGGTATGATTTTCCACAGCCAAAGTCTAAAATCGTCACTTCTCTGTCCTTTGCAAGTTGCGGAAGTATATCTTCGATAAACTCTAGGAAACGATTAATCTGACGAAACTTATCAAACTTCGTACGCACAATCTTTCCGTCAGAAGTCATAACCCCTAAATCCTGCAAAAACGGAACAGTTGTTCCTTCCTGCAAAATATATTTCTTATTTCTGTTGTGAGATAGATCCACTTCTTTCGTGCAGCCTGCCTGCTGCTTTTTCTGAATGGTTACCTTTCCCTTTTTACTAACCAAAACTGTATATCGAAACTTCTTTGTTTCCATCTGCATTTGTTTGAATTGACTCATATATTCAGCCAATACATTCACTGCCTGTGCCCCTTCCAGGTTTTCATGAAACACCTGATTATTCTTATGTGCTTCACATTGAAAATACAACACCCCTTGCTTTAAAATTGGGCGCACTTTCACCTTTGCAATTCCATTTTTATCCTTTGGATTACTGAGAGTCGCACTGAGAAAATCTATATTTAAACTATCTTCTAATAATTGCTTTATTTCCTGCATAATTTTCCCCTTATACTTCTTT
>JAZRON010000037.1:0-1579 GCA_045648725.1 Faecalimonas sp. | reverse complement strand
AATTTTGAATAAATACTCGCCCGAGCGAGAGGAATAGTCAAATGATACAAAAAATTGCAAGGAATTGTGCATAATGTAAAAAGAGGGAAAATATTTGTAAACAAAACAAAATTTTTATGCGTAAAACTAATATTTTTTGTTAAAACTCTTGACTTGTTATGTAAAATGTGGTAAAATAACACTGTATCCAAATAAATATATACGAAAGGAAACAAACTCATGAAGAAAACAATCAAATCTCTTCTGCTTGCAGTTCTCGTAGTATGTACAGTATGCGTACTTACAGTATTTGCAAGCGCAGCCGCGGTTGTAGATTCTGGCTTGGTTATGAAGTATACCGATTCCGAATGCAACGTCGAAAACGATGGTACCACTAACGATGTTAGGTGGACATTCACAAATGACGGTGTTCTCACCATCTCATCAACAAAATCAAACCAGGCAATTATGAACCCGCATTGCGGATGGAGTCCAACCCCTGGGTATTTGAACAACCGTCCTTGGTCTGAGCATGCAGACAAGATAAAAAGCGTTGTTGTTGAAGAAACAATAACAAGCATCGCGTCTCCTAACTTCTTTTGTAATCTTGCGGAATGTGTATCCATCACATTCAAGGCAGAGACTGTAGAACTTGAAGACGTAAACATGGTATTCGCCAATCTTCCCGAACTTACAAGTCTTAAGTTTGAAGGTGCGGATTATACCGGATTTGAAGATGTTAATGTAATCGACCTTCGTTACTTTACCAACCGTTCTAATCAGGCATTTGAAAATTCTTGCAGCGGTAAGACTATTTCTGTTCTTCTTCCTTATGAAAAGAATGTACCGATATCCGAAGGAAAGGTGTTTAATGTAGAAACCGTCGCAACCTTCTATGCGAAAGAAGGCACACCCGGTTATACCTTTGCAACCTCCATGGATGAAAACGGCAGTAGTCGTGGCATCACTGCAGATAACGCAGGAAAGGCATCTTATCCAAGCGTTGTTATAACAAGCGGTCAGGTTGACCAGACAGATGACAATGAAAATGACCTTGTTTGGAATTATGACGGCAAGACAAAGACTCTTACAATTTCCGGTGACAGCACATCTATCCTTTGGGAGGATGGAGCAACATCCGGCTATACAGACGTTTCCATGATTCCTTGGATGGCAGCGTATCAGAATGAGATCGTGAAGATTATTGTTGATGCTCCCATCGCAACAATTCCCGCTGCTATGTTCTACAAAATGGGAAATCTTAAGTCCGTAACACTTCCCGAGTCTTGCACATCTCTTGGCGGAATGGCGTTTGCTTATGCTACTGCTCTCACCGAGATTAATACAGCGGGCAAGTCTCCCACTGGCGTAATTGACCTTCGTAACTTTACAGCTACAAGCTTTGGTACACAGATATTCGAGGGTGCTCCCAAAGAAGGCGCAACTATCTGGATGCCCAGAGAAGGCAATATAAATCTTAATGATAAGTTCGGTATAAAGGACGGGGCATATAATTTCGTTGTATATCCCGGTTCTGTAGGTGAGGATGTCGTTTACGGTATGCAGAAAACTCCCAATGAGAATGTTTTCGGTACTTTCA
>JAZRON010000036.1:0-37028 GCA_045648725.1 Faecalimonas sp. | reverse complement strand
TTGGAGCAATCAATGATAACGGTGCAGGAGCAGCAACAGATAACTTTACTGGAATTGTAAATGACAATGCAAATGTGACAATCGCAAAAGATGCTGTTATATCAGGAACTAATAAAGGCATGGACGGCTATGTAAGTGGATCTGCTTGGTCTAAGAAAGCAGAATAATGTAGTCATAAAGGAGGATGTTTGAATTGAAAAAAATTGAAAAAAAGAAATACATACTCCCATCTGTGCTAGTGATTTTGATGTGTATAAGTTGTTTAATCGGTGGATGCTGGGCTTGGTTTACAGCCCAGTCCACTGCCGAAGTGGAAGATATTAATACTGCTTCTTACAAAGTGAAAGTAGAAGTAATAAATGCAAACGGCAGAGTAGTTCAAACAAGTAATGCAAATGTTTCCCACACATTAACTTTAGAGTCTGGGAAAAAGTATACAGTTAGATTGACAGGAAGTGGCGATGTTTCCACTGGGTATTGTGGAATATCTTTTGTAGATAGCATTACACAAAAAACTAATAATTACTATACGTCAGCAATCACACCGGGATGCAGTTATGAATTTACATATTTTAATGGAAGTATATCTACATCCAAGTATCCAGCAACCATTCAATGGGAAAATGTGCTCAATAGTACCATGAGAGAGGGAACGCTAACCATCACAGCCCTTTGGGGAGAGACAGATGATATTGATGTAGAAGAATCAAAGGAATCAGTAATTGCTACAAATTGGCACGGTGGATATATTAATTCAGACCTGGCGGAAAAACCTTATCGACTTATAGAATCGGTAAATTATTCTTATACAGATGTAATCACAATTCCTAAAAAGGGAACCAAAATTACATTTACAGATACGAGCAAGAATAAGGGATCTGCTTCAAAAAATGTTTTTGTAATTTCATCTTGGAAATGGGATGAGAATACAAAAGATTGGGTAATTGATAAAGAAGGTACAAATATTCGAGGAGCACAATACACAGGTGAAGGGCAATATGCTAGTGATACTAGCAAACAGTACAATTGGATAATTGAAAAACATAGTACATCTAATAGCGTTACAAGTATCACCTACACCTACATTACATCTAAAGACAATGAGCATATTCGATTGAACTATCATTCGAAAGATCAGACAGATACTCCGGTGATTACTAGTGTATATACCGGAGAAGTGGGAACAGCAGATGAGATTGCGCTTACAAAAGACAGTGCTACATGGCTTACAGAGCAGAAAAGTGGAAGTTCCTATAATAAATACAAAGAAGCATTTGAAGGAAAGACAATCGCAGTAATTGGTGATAGCTATTTCTTTGGGAAAGATTTGTTGGACACTCAAAATCAATCGGGACCATCAGCAGATGCTTGGCCATCATTACTTGCAAGAAAGTATAATATGACACTTAATAATTACGGAATCAGTGGTTCAACAGTATCTAATTTCGCGGGCGCTAATTATAATCCGATGGTGGACAGATGGACTGAGATTACAGATAACAACCTTGACATTATCCTTGTGGAAGGTGGAAGAAATGATTATAGCCAAAATGTTCCGATGGGAGAATTAGGAAATAACAACAAAGGGACATTTAAAGGCGCCACAGAATATCTCATTTCAAGTTTGAAAGAGAAGTTCCCAAATGCTCTTATTATAGGGGTGACTAGTTGGAAAACCAACTTAAGAGAAGGTGCAAATACGCAAGGATTGTACAGCAACCACTATGGATATGCATTTAAAGAGGTTTGTGAGGCAAAGGGAATCCCTTGCATAGATGCTACAGATTCTGAACTTATAGGTGTATACATGACCAATGAAAATTTCAGAGGTCGATTCTGTGTGAAAGCAGGAGATCCTAGTCATTTGAATGAAAAAGGGATGAAATTAGTTCTTCCTGCATTTGAGAAAGAAATATATAAGATTTACAAGGAATATCTAAATAATTAAGAAGAATAGGAGAACAGAGACAATGAAGAAACGAATTTTAAGTTTACTTCTGTTTTCCATAATCTGCACTTCCATGCTGGCTGGTTGTAGTCAGCATGGAAAGACAGAAAAATCCGGAGACACAGATATGAAAGTAGAAGATACAGAAACCCCGGAATCTTATGATGTATTACAAGGCGTGACCTTGAGTGTGATAGGAGACAGTTATTTCGGCGGAAATGGGTTGGATGACATATCTCAGGTATGGCCGTCATTGTTGGCAACAAAGTATGGGATGGAATTTAATAATTATGGCATGGATGGATCTACTATATCTAATTATGCAGGAGATAAATTCAATCCGATTGTAGACAGATGGACAGAGATTGTAGACAACGACCCTGACATTATTTTGGTAGAAGGCGGAAGAAACGATTACAACCAGAATGTTCCTTTAGGAGAATTGGGAAGTAGTGATCCGGCAACCATGAAAGGTGCAGTCACCTATCTAATTACTAATTTGCAACAAAAGTTCCCAGAGGCTCTTATTATAGGAGTGACTTGTTGGGAAGTGGGCGGAATTCCAAATGATCAGGGATACACTTGCAGTGAATATGGACGAGCATTGATTGAAGTGTGTGAGAATTTGGGGATTCCATATATTGATGCAATGGATTCTGAAACTATGGGAGTTTATATGACCGACGCAGGTTTTAGAAGACAATATTGCATCAGTTACGACGATATTAGTCATTTAAATGCAGAAGGGATGAAATTAGTTCTTCCGGCATTTGAGAACCAGATTGCGAAAGCTTATCAACAGTTTTTAAATAACACAGAAAGTAAATAGGTAAAGTAATATGAAGGGACTATCAATAGAAAGAAAAAAGGCCATTAAGAAAACATTGTCCAATTGGCAACTGTATGCGATGGTTTTGCCAGCATTTCTGTTCATTATACTTTTTGAGTATTTCCCAATGTATGGTGTACAGATTGCATTTCGAGATTTTAATTTTAAAGATGGCATTACGGGAAGCCCTTGGGTGGGATTTGATAATTTTTCAAGATTATTTAATTCCTATTGGTTTCCGATTATTTTAAAGAACACAATTATACTTAGTGGACTCAGACTAGTAATGGGATTCCCATTGCCAATCATATTCGCCTTAATGGTAAATGAAGTTGGAAACGGAAAAGTAAGGAAGTGGATTCAAACAGTATCCTATGCACCACATTTTATTTCAACCGTAGTTATGTGTGGTATGATTATCCTTCTTCTCACTCCGGAAACTGGACTTATCAATATTTTTATTCAGCTTTTTGGAGGGGAGTCCATTTCCTTTATGCAAGATCCTGCCATGTTTAAATGGATTCACGTAATAAGTGGTATTTGGCAGGGAACAGGATGGAGTGCAATCATCTATTTTGCAGCATTATCTGGTGTAGATAAAAGCTTACTTGAAGCGGCAGAGATAGATGGAGCAAATAGATTACAGAGAATTTGGCACATTAACTTGCCAGTATTGGCCCCAACAATTTTGATTCAGCTTATTTTATCAATGGGAAGTATCTTAAGTGTTGGTTACCAAAAGATATTATTGCTTCAAAACACAATGAATCTGAATGCGTCAGAGGTAATCAGTACATATGTATATAAGGTCGGATTACAGAATTTTCAGTATTCATTCTCGACAGCAACGAACTTATTTAACTCGGTTGTTAACTGTATTATGTTGATAACTGTAAATTCAATTGTAAAGAAATTGACAAAAACAAGTCTGTTCTAGGGGAGGTGAAGGAAAGTGAAACATGTGAAAAAGACACGTATGAAAAAGACAATGGGGGAAAAGGTATTTCTTGCAGTAGTCGCAATTCTATTGGCATTCTCTTTTATAATTACGTTATATCCGATTGTCTATGTTGTAAGTGCTTCATTTAGCGACCCTTCGGCAGTAAGTAGTGGGGAAATGTTATTGTGGCCGATTAGACCTTCGCTTGATGCATATAAATTTATTTTGAAATACAAGGAAATATGGACTGGCTATGGAAACACTATTTTCTACACAGTTGTTGGAACATTGTTAAATCTAGCGGTTACAATGCCTTGTGCTTATGCTTTATCTAGAAAAGATTTAAAAGGGCGAAATGTAATTATGATTATCTTCATGATTACAATGTACATTGGTGGTGGATTAATTCCAAGCTACTTAAATGTTAATAACATGGGGCTTGTTAATACAAGATTCTATATTTTGATTAGTGGACTGGTATCGGTTTACAACGTGATTGTAGCAAAGACATTCTTTGCAAACACGATTCCATGGGAACTTCAAGAGGCTGCATTCCTAGATGGTTGCAGTAACTTTAAGTTATTTGGAACAATTATTGTACCACTCTCAGCACCTATTACGGTTGTACTTTCCCTGTATTATGGTGTGGGACACTGGAATCAATATATGACACCATTGATTTACCTCAAGGATAGAGCAAAATATCCACTACAGGTAATCTTAAGAGAAATATTAACAATGGGGAACTTTAGTACAGAGTCGCTCACAAGTGGCGGTTTCTCGGCTGCAGAGTTAGAAGCGCTCAACTCTATGGCTAATGTGGCGAACCAAATGAAATTTGCAATTATCGTTGTTGCTACTGTGCCAATGTTAGCAATTTATCCTTGGCTACAAAAATATTTTGAAAAAGGTGTAATGATTGGGTCTGTAAAAGGCTAGAAAGAGGAGGAAAAGAACATGAACAAAAAATTAAGAATGAGAGCACTTTCTTTAATGATGCTTGTCGTAATGTGTGCATCCTTGCTTGTTGGATGTGGTGGCAAGAAAGAAGAAACTGTGGAACGTGTAGGCGGATATTACAATGTTGAAGGATATCCTATCTGTAATGATCCAATTCGTATTAAAGTAACAGGTATCAACGATTATCTTTGCGAATGGAACGACACATTGATGGTTAAAAAGGTACAGGAAAAATTAGGAATTATGATGGATTGCGCACCATTCACAAGTGATGCATGGGCACAACAATACGCGGTAATGCTTTCAACAGGCGATATTCCTGATATGGTTATCAGTGCAACTATGAACCGAAGCCAAGTGGATGAAGATGGTGAAAGCGGTTTCTGGCTTGATTTCAGTCAGTATTTGGATCTTATGCCAAACATGAAAGCTTTTATGGAAAAACATCCAGATTGGGCAGCAAGTATTCAGAATGCAGATGGAAGTATTTACAGCTTAACTCGTTATCAGGTTTCAGAAACAAACCAAGTATACACTCAGATTTATTATGATAAGACATTAACAGATGCAGCAGGTGTTACAAAACTTGAAACAGTAGAAGATTTCTACGAAGCATTGAAACTCTGTAAAGCAAAATATCCAGACAAGATTCCTTTGGGAATGACTCCAAACAAGGCACCTGGATACCGTGCAGATATGATTATCCGTTCTGCATTCGGTGTGTACTCTTCACAAAATACATACATGCTTTCAGCAGACAAAAAAGACAAAATTGGTCTTTTAGATATCAGCGATAATTATAGAGACTCTTTAATTTATGAAAACAAGTTATACAAAGAAAAGTTGTTGGACAACAACTGTTTCTCAATGACATCAGAACAATACAAAGAAAATATTAAAAACGGAAAATATATTTTCTATACAGATACAACATCTTTGATTATGACAAATGCAGACCAAAAAGCATATAATAGCGGAACATATGATGTAATGGACAAATACGAACCATTATTCTGCTTAACATCAGAAAATCAACCAAAGAAAGCTTACCTTAAGATTTCACCAGTTCTTGATCAAGCTAGAATCTTTGTAAATGCAGATTCACAATATGCAGAAGCAATTTGTCGTTTGATTGATTACTTCTTCACAGAAGAAGGTATTCTTCTTTCGTCAGAAGGTATTGAAGGAGAAACATATGACCTTGTAGATGATGGATATGGAAACACGTTATATGACCATTCAGCGTATTGGGATTCAGAAACTTATAACACAACTGCAGAATGGGTAATGAATGATGTTGCAATGCACGATGCGCTTACATTCACGTGGGCTCATGACCTTTCTTATTTCAATGGAAAGAGCGTGGATGAATTAAAAGAGTTGGCATCAGATCCTTCTTACATTAACTTCTGGGAAGCAAAGAAGATGTTGCGTTACAAAGAAACTATCGAAGTTGAATATGAATCATTGCTTCCATTCTCATACACAGTAGAAGAAAACAATGAGAGAACAACATTACGTGCAGATATTGTTAACTATGTTTCTAAGATGAAATCAAGCTTTATGACAGGAGAAGTTGACCCTAATGATGATAAGGCTTGGGATGCATATGTAAATCAAGTGAAGAAAATGGGATATGACCGTTTGATGGAAATTGAACAGACCGCTTATGATCGTTTGCAAGCAACTTTGTCTGGAGACAAATAGGAAAATAGAGGGGACGGGGAGATTTCTGCCTGCCCCCTTGTTGTGCAAAAAAAGTAAAGAGGAGATAATATGAGTCTACTTCGTATAATGTGCAATAACTTATGGAAATGCGACAAAAACGCACCAGCATGGGAGGAGAAGGGAGAAGATTGTTCGGCTCCAGCGAGAGCAGAAGGTTTCTTCCAAACATATAATGACACACTTCCCGATGTGATAGGGTGCCAAGAAGCATCAGCATTAATGGTAGATGCATTAATGTGTAAGTTTAGCAGCAAAGAGATACCGTACTCATTATTGTGGGGAAGGGACACTCCAATTATTTACAGAAATGATAAATTAGAACTTTTGGATTCTGCGTTTGGACTTTATCCAGAAGACTGCCCGGGATTCGAAGGGTGCTTTAATAATAGCTTGAGCAAATCATGGAATATAGGTGTATTTCGAATTAAGGAAAACCAAAAGGTGTTTGCACTTTTGACGACACATTTATGGTGGAAAAGCAGTAATCCCGAGTCAACGATTTATCAGGAAGGTTCTGATGAGGCAAGGGTGTATCAGTTGAAGATAGCACTTTTGGAACTCGATAAATATCAAAAGAAGTATCAATGTCCAGCTATTTTAGTTGGGGACTTGAATGCGGGATATACTTCGCCTGCAGTCCAATATGTTTTATCGGAAGGATATACACATGCTCACGATGTGGCAGTGGAATATGCAGACGAGACAAGAGGATATCATACATGCACAACCAAAGGATATGGTCCATATCGAGATGAGCCGTTTCGGTCATCTATGGATCACATATTTGTGAAAGGTGTTGGGGAAGATGCAGTACGAAGGTTTGATCGTTTTGCGCCAGTCTATTATCTGCCACTTTCAGATCACCTACCGGTGTATATCGATATTAAATTTTAGTTATGTTTAATGGAGGAAAAATCAATGAAAAAGAGAATATTATCTCTCATCCTTGGATTGACAGTGGTTTCCATGGCGTTAGTAGGATGTGGAGCCAAGGAAGAACAAAACGGAGATGTTGCAGAAGAAAAATATAATGTTCGTATTATGAGCAACAATCTTTGGAGTTGTGATACAAACACAGGGGCTTGGGCGGCAATTGGATACGATTGTTCAGCGCCAGTTCGTGCAGAAGGATTTGTACAAGTATATTCTGAAACAATGCCAGATGTTATCGGGACACAGGAGTGTACTGACCTTATGCAATCGGAACTATTGACAAAATTGCAAGAAGAAGGAATGACATATGAAGTGATTGCAGGAGGACGTACACCGATCTTCTATAACACAAGTACATTGGAACTCGTAGAATCGGCTCATGAATTGTATCCAGAATCATGTCCTGGGTTCGAAGGAAGCTTTAATAATAGTAGCTCAAAATCATGGACACTTGCAGTGTTTAATGTAAAAGAGACAGGAGATAAATTCATTTTTGTAAATACACACTTGTGGTATATGAGTGGAATGATAGGAGACAACAACTATCAAGCTGGTTCAGATGAAGCAAGAAAATATCAAATGGAACTTGCAATCGGGAAATTAAAAGAATTTTATGATACATATCAATGTGCGGCTTACTTAGTGGGCGATTTAAATGCAACATTCGATTCGATGGCATTAGAGTATGCATATGAACAAGGATTCAAGCACGCACATGATATTGCAGTAGATTTCGTGGATGAAACAAAGGGTACTCATCAATGTGATACTTCAGGCTTTGGACCAATTAGAGATGGAAGATTTGAAGATTCTATCGACCACATATTGGTTTATGGAGCAGAGGAGGGAAGCGTTAGTACATTCAAACGTTTTTCGGAGAATTATTACGTAAGTCTGTCTGACCACTTGCCAGTATTCATTGACGTGAAATTTTAAATAAAAATTAATCAGTAGGCTGATTCATCTGTTTGCGGTATTGAGAAGGAGTCATTCCATACTGTTCTTTGAAACTTTGCATGAAGTTTGTAAGAGACGGAATACCGCTTTCAGAGCAAATGTTGGAGATACTTGTGTTGCTTACACGAAGCAACGTAGCAGCATGGTTTAATTGGAGAGACTTCAAGTATTGCTTGAAGGACTGACCAATCTCCTTGTGAAATTTGCTACAGAAATAGTTTGGTGTTAATCCCACAAAGTCAGCCACCTGATTCATAGTGATATTGCGGGTATAGTTTTTATGTATATAGTCCAGTGCAAGAACCATGGAGTTAGAGTTGGAGGTTTCGTGATTTTGTGTTCTGTTAAGGCGCAAAATCTCTAGTGCTAGACAGTTCATTAAATGTTTAATGATTTTAAAACTAGCGAATTTGTTAGATTTATATTCTTCAACAATTCTAGAAAATAGGACCAAAAAAGACTTCAATTCTTGTTCTTGTAGTTTCACGATTAATTTGTAATCGTGGGAAAGAAAAGTTTGTTGAATATCTTCATCTAGGATATCTAGCATGAATTGAATTTTATAAAGAGAAGCTGGTTCACTACTATAATACTCATGGATATCATAAGGCTTCAAGAAATACATATAGCCGTTATCCATTTCTAGCTTCTGGCCATTAATATATTCAGTAATGGTACCGTTGGTAATCAAGTGGATTTCATAAAAATCATGCCAATGTATTTTCTTATCCCTTGGTTTGTGAGTGTGTGATGCATAGAAAGAATTGGCTTTACAATTGTCCTCGAATGTAATGAGGTTAATATCCGTAATATTCATAGAAAACTCCTTAATTTTTACAATAGATTTTAAGGAATTATATCAAAAGATACGATTTTTGTCTATTAAATTTCGAATGAGACATAGAAAAAACAATAGAAGGGGGAATAGGAAAATGAAAATTGTTGTTACACCCAGAGGGTTTGCCAAATGCGGGCTAGATAATGTGAAAATAATGGAAGAGGCTGGCTTTTGTGTGGAATACAACGACACTGGACACGCCTATACAAAAGAAGAATTTTATAAAAAGACAGAGGATGCTGACGGAGTAATTGTAGGTGTGGAAATAGTAGATCGAGAATATATCGATGCACACCCAAAGATGAAGGCAGTTGTGAAATTTGGTGTAGGTACAGATAACATTGACGTGGAGTATTGCAAAGAAAAAGGAATTTATGTGGGAAGAACAGTAGGCTCTAACTCAAGGAGCGTCGCAGAAACAGCCATAAGTTTTGTAATTGCAGACTCAAAGAACTTATTTGAGAGCATTGCGGATACAAGAGCATATGGCTGGTCAAAGATGACTGGGTACGAGATAGAAGGCAAGACAATAGGGATTGCCGGATTTGGAGCAATCGGAAGAAAAGTTGCAAAGATGGCGTATGGTTTGGGCATGAAGGTGTTAGCTTATGATCCTTATTATGTAGATGAGGAAACAGTGAAAGCATTTGATGTTGAGGCTGTAAGTTTTGAAGAAATTTTAAAACGTGCTGATCTTGTATCACTGCATATGCCTCTCACTAAAGAAACTAAGAACATGGTGTCTTTGGAACATATGAAGATGATGAAACCAAATGCGGTATTAATTAACACAGCTAGAGGTGGCATTGTAAATGAAGCGGATTTATATAAGGCTTTGACAGAAAAAATAATAAAAGCGGCATATTTTGATGTGCTTGAAAATGAGCCACCAAAGAAAGACGAGCCGTTGCTAGGATTACCAAACTTTTATTTGACACCGCATATTGCATCTAGAAGTAAGGAAGCAGAGAAAAATACTGCGGATATGGCTACGCAAGTAATCATTGATGCGTTGAAATAGAAGGTTGATTCATTTAGGAAGGAGATGAAAGAAAATGAAATATGAAAATCCTGAAATTGAAATCATTTTACTTTATGACACAAAAATTATTACTTCTTCGACAGACCCACTAGACCCAAGCCAAGGTGCTGGTGACGGTACAGGAGAAGGCGAAGGAATTATAATTCCAGGAATACAATAATAGAAGGAAAGGGGGAAAGAAAAATGAACCATAGAATTAAGAAATTATTAGTAACAATGTCGTTGGCAATTTGCTTACTTGGCACAGCGTTCTCTATGCAGGCAAAGGCGGAAGGAGAAAGAGCTACTTATGAAAGAAAAGTTGTTCCATACTCAGCTCAAGACGTCAAAAGTTTCTTGGACGGAACCGACAGTTATCCAACAGAAAAAGGATACTTATTTGCAGGTTGGTATACAGATGAAAAATGTGATGACACATGTTATCTGGGAGTAAATGAGCCAAGCGGACAAATGTATGCCTTGTTTATACCAGAACAAGTATTGGGAGTAAAGGCACAAATCAAGGCTGCATTGACTGACAATAGTGTGACAGATGATGACAAGGTAACTTCTCTTCGTTTTGTTACATCAGTAGACTCTTTGAATTATAGAGAAGTTGGATTTTATGTTACTTATCAACTTGATGAGAAAGTAGATCCGGTTACGGTAAAAAGTTCCTCTAAAAAAGTATATGAAAAATTATATTATGTGGATACAAAAAATGAGGATAAAGAAGTAACACCTCAAAGCATGTTCTGTAATTTGTCTACATATTTTAAGGCCGGAACTGTTTTAAATCTTCCAGAAAGCTTCTATGTTACAGAATTTAAGGTTCAACCATTCTGGATAACCATGGAGGGTGACACAGTAAAAGGACAAGAAGTAGTAAAATCTGTTGATATAGGATGTACAAGAGATGAAGTATATGTATCATCAACAACAGGTGCACAAGACAAGCCTTATTATGGAACAGAAGAATATCCGTATGCAAGTTTGGATTATGCCATTGCACATGTAAATGATAATAAGACTGTTCGTGTAAAAGATGAGTTAAATGTTGCAAGTGATGCAACATGGACGGCTCATGGAAAGACTGTTACTATCACTGGAGATAAGAATGATGATGCGGATACAGTAGATTTTTCTGGGGCTAGCGGACTTAGCATTGGAGATAATGTTACGTTTACTAATTTAAATGTAGCATTTCCAAACTATGTTTATGCAAATGGTAATAGTTTGAAGGTTGCAGCTGATACGAATGTTACCAAGGCACAAAACATTTATGGCGGTGGAAAAGGAAGCATTTCATCGAATACGAATCTTGAATTATATGCAGGCTCATATGATGCTATATTTGGTGGCTGTCATCAAGGTAATGTAAGTGGAAATACAAGAGTTGTAGTTGGCGGAAATGTTAATCCAAATGCAACTGCTACAGATCATACGGCTCGAAATTATATGTTATATGGTGGATGTAGAAGAGGTAATGTAAATGGAAATACTAGTGTGATTGTTCGAGCAGGCGCCAAATTTGACGCAGTTTACGGAGGTGGCGGTTTCGAGGATAAAGCATCAGCAGAGAAAGTAAAAGGCTCAACTAATGTAGAATTTGCGGGCAAAGCTTATAGTGTGTATGGTGGTGGGCGTTATGGAACCAATGCAGATACACAGGTAAAAGTTGTTGGTGGAGAAGTATACCAAGTATTTGGTGGTTGTGAACACAACTCCATGACTGGTAATACAAATGTTCAAATCCTTGGAGGAAATGTTCACAGACGTATTTATGGTGGATGTTATAATGAGTATGACGAGAAAACGTTGAGTTGGGCGGATACTTCTTATCAAGTAACAGGCACCACAAGTGTCACTATAGGAACAAAGGTTGACTTAAACAAGGAAACAGACAATGCACTTTGTGCAATAAGTAGAGTAAACAAGGCAGAGAATGAAACTGGGGTATTAATATTCCAAAATGGTTTATACGACCAACTTTCAGGGAAAATTCATAACTTGACTTTGCTTGGCAATAATGTTGGAGCACATGCATACAACTATTTAGTAAAAGCATCTACCGGTGGAGAAGTTTTCGTAGCAAAAAATGGTCTTTCTATTGAACCAGGCGACGGGAAAAATGCAGCGGTAAGATTAGATAGTGCATCAGGCAAAGTAGAGTATTTTTCTGGGAAAAAAGGTACATATTCATTGCCTGAATTAAAAGATTCAAAACGTGAGATTTATATTACATTTGAAAAAGCTATATTTGGGTCACCTTCATCGTCAAGCAATACATCATGGGATGTTACAGAACAATATCAAAGAGAAGAGACGTTAGCAAATGGCGCGAGCAAAGTGACGGGAACAATCTACGCCACAGAGAATAAGAAAAATTCTAATGGAGATGCACTTCCATTTGCAAATGAATATACCGATATGGATTTAACCCTAACAGTAAAAGATGTTCCTGATGTAACAGGAGGAGAAGCAAATCCTGGAACAACAGTAACGTATGATTTTAACGGTTATATTTACCAGATAAGAACGGTATACTTTCCAACGGATGAAGCAGTTGTGTTCCGAGTTCTTCAAGGTATGGGAAATAAAACAAATATTTATGAATTTACTGCTGAGCAAGAAGCTAAATTTAAATCCAATGAAGGTGTAGATGTTCGTATGGTAAGATACGGAACAGATATGTATCTGTATGTAGATGGCACATATGTACATAGGGTAGACCTTGCACAGTTGAGTAATAATGTAGTAACGAAAGATTCCAGTATGTCTGTAAGTGTTAGACGTTATGGAGAAACAGGAACACCAGTTGCTATTCCATTTATAGTAATTGATAAGGTAAATGCTTCAAAAGTAAATGTCAAATCTGCTACAAACGGAACTGTAAAAACAGATGATGGAATTTATGAAGTGGGTGAAACAGCTACTGTTACCGTTACGCCTAAGAGTGGATATTATTGTAACTCATTAACAGTAAAGAAAGATGGAGCTGCAGTTACTCTGAATAAAGCTCTTAATATGACAGATACAAACTATACTTTTGTGGTAGAAGATGGAACTTATACAGTTGAAGCGACATTTGTAAAAAGAGTGTTTGCAACTCCTTCGAGTACAGCAAATACAGAGTATGACCTTTTCAGACAGAATGAGAGTATGGCAACACTAGAAAATGGAGGGACAAAGATTACCGGTACGGTATTAGCAAAGTCCAAAAACAAGGAGGAGTCATCTAACGAATTAATATCCTCTGCAAAATATACAGATGTAGATTTCACATTGACTGTAAAAGAAGGTCAAAATAAAGCTGCAGGCAATAAGAATCCAGGAACAATGGCAGTATTTAAATTTGATACAACTACAGAAGGTACTGTCTATGAGTTGCACGTGAGAGCTGTTGAATTTACAGAGGGATCTGTAGTACTCCGAATTACTAAAGGTGGAAAGAGCGGGAACACCAACATCTATCAGTTTACTGAAGAGCAGACTAACAAATATAAGGGTGATGGCGTTGATGTACGTTTTGTAAGACAAGGAAGATATCTTTATTTATATGTTGATGGTCAACAATGTTATGCTAATGGTCAAGCAGTTGTTCTTGATTTAGTAGAACAATCGAAAAACACAATTGCTGAAGATGCAAAACTTAAAGTAGGTATTAGACGATTTGGTAATTATGGCAATTGGATAGACATACCATACATTTTAATTGATAGGGTGACACTATCTACAATAACTGTTGAAGAAACGGAAAATGGTACTGTTGAAGTAGATAAAGCAAGTTGTTTTATGAATGAAAAAGTTCAAATCACAGTGAAGCCAGAAAGTACATCATATTATTGTAGAGAGTTAACTGTTACAGATAATAACGGAAAAGTTGTTTCTCTTCTTACAGACTCAACTATTATTGATTCAGAAACAACCTTTGATTATACAGTTGGAGAAGGCAATTATACAGTAAATGCTGTGTTTGTAAAGAAAGTATTTACAACACCAACAGAGAGTAAGACAAAGTGGGAACTTTTAGAACAGAATATGATTACAGAAGAGTTGGCGAATGGAGGAGTTAGAACATCGGGAGTTCTTTACGCAACCTCAAAAGCAGAAACAGGACAAGACACGTTGTCGTTTTCAAATACGAAATTTAAAGATATTGATTTGACATTGACAGTAAAAGATGATTCCTCTGTCAAATCAACAACATCAACACATCCAGAAACAATTATCACAATTGACTGTGGTGTTAGTGGAATGGCATTCCAAATTGGAGTTACGCGAATTGGAGAAGATGTGGTTATTCGTGGTAAATCAGGAGTAATTACAACTAGACTTTATAAGTTTTCAGATAAACAAGAGGAAAATTATGATTCTGCGGTCGGGGCAAAACTTCGCGTAGTGAAACAAGGAACCAAGGTTGTTTTGTATGTTGATGGTCAAGAGTGTGTAATTGGGAAAGCGGCACATGGAAATAGTTCTAACTATTTTGATGGTACTTATATTGATCTTAACGAACTTAGTGGTGGAAGTATTACAACTGCTAAAACAGCAAAAGTTAATATTAGAAGAAATGGAGATCCGGGTGCAAGAATTGCTATGCCATACAGCATCGCAAATGCATTGGCTCCTGCTACAGTTGAAGCAAAAAAAGAAAACACATTAGTTACAACGGGCAATGCTCCTAGCAACACACAGAGTGTGGACTTAGATTCAAATGAAACTTACAATGTGAAGGTAACCAATAGCGGTATGACCACGGACGCATATTATAAGATTACTTACGTAGACCATGTGACAAATGAAACTCAAAGCGTTTATACTCCTGCAGTTGCTGCAGGAGGAAGCTTTGAATTCACATATCAAAATGGTGTATTTGATGCAGAAACAGAATCGGGCATAGCTACTATTTTGTGGGAGAACAGAATTAAATCAACAAAAGATGCACTTAAGGTGGAAGTATTAAAGGATGCACTAGAAGGAGAAATCATTGAAGCTAATGCCGTATTAGGGCGTGCTCCAATGTCAAAACCAGACTCAACATATCCGGCAACAAACTGTAACCAAGGTGCGATCAGTACAACAGGTGAGATTGTAGAAAAAGCAAATTATGTTTATTCAGATCCAATTGTAGTTGAAAAAGCAGGTACAAAAATCACTTTCACAGATACGGTAAAGGCAGATAGCCACGCAGGAAGCGATGTTTTAGTTATTTCATCTTGGACCGAGGATGCCAATGGAGGTTATGTGTTTGACAGCAATGGAACTAATGTTCCTGGACAATACAAACCTGAGAAAGCCATGACCTTTAGAAATATGACAGCGGAAGAAGCAGCTGAACAAGGCTATGACACGTTTATCGAAAGATACAAGAGCGGTAAAATTGAGTATATGTATATTACATCTAAGCCAAACGAAGTAATTAGATTATGTTACTGTGCGGAAGAAGGAACGACTTCCTTCCCTAAGATTGTACAGACTTATTCTGGGGAAACAGGAACAGCAGTAGAGATTGCATTGGCTGAAGCTACAGATACATGGCTTGAGGCTCAGAAAGCAGGGGATACCTATGCTACATATAATGCATTGTTTGCTGGAAAGAAAATCAGCGTAATTGGCGATAGCTATATGCAAGGAAGCACAATTTTCACAGATGGTGATACAAATGACTTATGGATTAGCATGTTTGCCAACAAGTATGGTATGACTCTCGAGAACCATGGTAAGAATGGTTCGACTGTTTCAAATTTTGCAGGTAGCACATACAATCCAATGGTTGACAGATGGGAGACAGATTTTGCAAATGACACACCGGATATTATCATTGTGGAAGGTGGTCGAAATGACTGGAACTACAATTCTCCGATGGGCGAAATAGGAACAACAGATAAGGGAACCTTTAAGGGAGCAGCAACATACCTGATTTCAAGTTTGAAAGAGAAATATCCAAATGCAATCATTATTGGTCTTACAAGTTGGGAAGTAGGCGGCAGTAGAAATGCAGCAGGTTATTACTGTAGTGATTATGGTCGTGCATTAATCGAAGTTTGCGAAAGTTTAGACATTCCATATATTGATGCGATGCAGTCGGCTGATATAAATGTCTATATGACAAGTTCTAATTTCATGGGTCGTTTCTGTCTGAAATATAATGATGTGAGTCATTTAAACGAAAAAGGTATGAAGTTAGTTCTTCCAATCTTTGAAGAGAAAATATACAACATTTGCAAATAAGCCAAAAGGAGAAAACTAGTTATGAATCAATTTGTAAAAGAATATGCAGAAAGTAAAGTAATAGTTGTTTGCCGTGGCATTGACGAAGCAGAAATCGTCAATGTCGCGCAGGCGATGTATGACGGCGGTATTCGTTTTATGGAAGTACCATTTAATCAAGCAGACCCAAGTTCGTTCGCTGATACGGCAAGAAAAATCAAAGCTGTAAGAGAAGCAATGGATGGGAAAATGCATGTAGGTGCAGGAACTGTTATTACAATGGAGCAATTTGAAATTGCAAAAGAAGCAGGAGCAGAAATCATTGTATCTCCAACAATGGAAGAGGATATCATTGTTGCAACAAAAGAGGCTGGACTCATTTCTATGCCAGGATGTGCAACACCATCTGAAATGACAAAAGCTTACAAACTTGGTGCAGATTTAATCAAATTATTCCCAGCATCGGTTGCAGGACTTAAAATGGTAAAAGAAATTCGCGTGCCACTTAACCACTTGCCACTTGTGTGCTTCGGTGGTGTTTCTACAGACAACATCAAAGAAGTACTTGCTACAGGTGTAATTGGTGTTGGTATGGCTTCTTCTATCTTGGATAAAGAAGCTTTGGCAAATAAAGATTATGCGAAGATAACAGCATTAGCAAAAGCAGTGACGGAACAGATTTAATAATAAGGAGAGCCCAAGTGAAAAACATAGTTGAAATTAAATCAGATGGCGTTTATTTAAATGAAGAGAAATTTTTCCTTATAAGCGGAGATTTTCATTATTTTCGTACAGTGCCAGAAGGTTGGCGTAGAAGATTGGAATTGATGAAAGATTTTGGTTTAACAGCGGTAACCACCTATGTGGCATGGAATTTGCATGAACCAAAACGAGGAGAATATTGCTTCGAGGGTATTGCAGATATCGCTCGTTTTATCCGCGAAGCAGACGAAGTGGGGTTAAAAGTAATCTTACGTTGTTCGCCATATATGTGTGCGGAATGGGAAATGGGAGGTTTGCCGAGCTGGCTTTTGGAAGACCGAACCGTATGTCTTCGTTCTTCGGATGAAGGGTATTTTGGACCTGCCAGAGCGTTCTTGAAAAAGTTAGCCGAGCAAGTTACGCCACTTATGTTTACCAACGGAGGACCGATTATTCTTGTAGGGTTGGAGAATGAATATGGTTCCTATGGAAATGACATGGAATACTTGCGTAAGCTTTCAGATGTGTATCGTGAGTGTGGATTTGATGTGCCATATGTCAGTGCAAATGGTGCAGATATTTTTAAATACTATCACGGAACACTGCCGGAAAATTGGAATGGTTGTGACTGTAGTGCTCTGCCACCTCAGAGGAGTCAGTGGGAGCTGTTGAAAAAACATCAACCAGATAAACCTGCTATGGTAGGAGAAGCCTGGGTAGGAAAAATTCAATTTTGGGGAAAATCCTATGAGTTGAATCGAGATGTGGAAGCAAGTGCTGCATTCTTTAAAGAAGCACTTGAAAATAATGTCATCATTAATTTTTATATGTTCTGCGGAGGCACCAACTTTGGTTTCAGCAGTGGAGCATTGGCATCCAATTCCCAAGGAAAGTATTTTTCTCTGATGACGTCATACGATTATGATGCACCGATTAGTGAGGAAGGTGTACCTCGTGCAAAATATTTTGCGCTTCGTGATGTGTTAGATGAGTATCTAGGAAAACCGAAACGTTCTCATGTTGTACCTAAGCATGAAATACAAACAATATCAAATATCAAACTGAACGAATGTGCTCCATTATTTTCTAATATGGATGCAATTGCTGAAAAGATAGTGTACAAGCATCGTACAGTTTGCATGGAAGATTTGGGACAAAATTATGGTTTTATTTGTTATAAGACAAAACTTGCCTACACAGATTCCAGAGTTCGTCATTTGTATATTGATGGTCTTGCGGATAGAGCAACTGTTTACTTGAATGGTGAATATTTGGGATATTACATGCGAGATGAAGAAAATGAGATGATAGAATTCCGAATTCCGGAAGATGGAGCAGAACTTACTATCTTAGTGGAAAATACAGGACGTATCGGTTATGGATATGCAATGTATGATTGCAAGGGAATTCTGGGAGCAGTTCATTTCCGTATTTATGATGATGAAGGAAATAAACTGTATAATTACGCAATGCAGACCGGATTTGAGATCAGCACGCTTCCGATGAAGGATTTGAGTGGTTTGGTTTATGAAACGGTTGATAACAGTAATGGCCAACCAGCATTTTATAGAGGAACTTTCGAGGCGAAGCCGGGTGTAGATACATTCTTGGATGCAAGAGGTTTATCTAGGGGATTCATTGTAATCAATGGATTTAACATAGGAAAGTTCTGGGATGTTGGACCACAACGAACATTATATATCCCGGGTGAAATACTCAAAGAGAATAATGTGATCGAAGTATTTGAGGTACATACCGAGGGTATGAAAAAGGAACTTTCTTGCATAGATTATGCGATTTTAACAGAACTGGAAATGCAAGATGATTCCATGAAAAATTTTGAGTTACTATAGCAAGAAAATGATTATTATATTTTGTTTTTAAATCGTTTTCTAAACTCTAAAGGTGAAATTCCGATCACTCGCTTAAAATAAGTTGAAAAATACGTATTGCTGTTGAACCCAATCTGTTCGGAGATAGAAGATAAAGACAGATTGGTGTTTAGCAGCAATTTTTTTGCTTCATTGATGCGGATGTTAAGTATATATTGGTGCACACTGGTGCCTGTGTGTTTGCAAAACAGACGATTTAAATGATATTCGTGGTAACCGGTCATGCTTGAAAGCATGTCATTATTAAGGGGTTGGTTGTAATTTTCTTTAATATAATCAATTAATTTTGACACAGCATGAACAGCATTGGAGGTGCTCTCAATACTGTGTCGATGTAATAAGGTTAAAATACTTTTTAAAATTGCACTACTATTTTCCTGATAATATATTTTTTGTGTTGAATATTCTTCTAATATTGTTTTTAATGGCTTAGAATATTCACTGCCATGAGCGACAAAGAGATGGGAATTGATAAAATTGCTGTCGCTCACATAATCGTATTCTATGGTCGGGAGTGGTCTGCTATCGCGTATTGTGGCACGGGAGTAAGGGATTCTGCGAGAATTGTTTGCTTGCGTTAAATCGAAGTTTAAACTAATTAATTCAGCATGAACAGTACGGATATTGTACATACTTCCTGCACGACAATAGAATATAGAGTCTGGTACAAAATCATAATGTTCGTTTTCTATAAAAATTTCTGCTTGTCCGGATATAAGATAAAAGATACGGCAATCTTTTACTACAACTGATTTGTCTGATGTTTTGTTGTGATAAATTCGTTCTGCAAATCTAATAAATGGATTGATGTCACAAAAATTCATTTTATTTTTTCTCCCATATAATCATCATGAAATGTTTGTTTAGTTAAAAAATAGGTTTGTTTTGTTTATTCAGTATAGTACATTGTGATGATAAAATCAATATAGAATGGAGGGGTTGTGGAATGAAGTACATGGTAGGCCTAAAAAATGCTGATGCAGAACTTCTGGAATGTATTAAGAAGAATAAAGAAAATATCTATGAAGTCTATTTTTCATGGGGAGATATTCCTAATGGAAGGACAAGTCAATTGGAAAGTGCTAGATATACATCATGGGAAATGCAAGAGTTGCAGAGAAAAGCACTTGCAGAACTTTCGCGAGAAGGTGTTGCGCTGAATTTACTTTTTAATGCAAATTGCTACGGAAAAGACAGTCAGTCGCGTGCATTTTTCAATAAGGTTGGAACGATTATCGACTATGTTGCTGAGACCTATGGATTGCAATCCATTACGACAACGTCTCCGCTCATTGCAAAGTTTGTAAAGCAAAATTTTGATGAGATAGAAGTCCGTGCATCTGTCAACATGGAAATTGGTTCGGTGCAAGGCATGGAATATTTAGCAGAATATTTTGACAGCTATTATATGAAGAGGGAACTCAATCGAGATTTTGAGGCAATCAAGAAATTACATAAATGGTGTGAAGAGAATGGAAAGAAGATGTATCTGCTGGCAAATAGTGGATGTCTCAATTACTGTTCTGCCCATAACTTCCATGACAATCTGGTTGCTCATGAGGCAGAAATTGCCCAGATGGACAATGCTTATGACTTTCATGGTATCTGCAAGGAATATTTAAAGAATGAAAACCATTATCAGGCACTCATTGATAATACCAATTTTATCCGTCCGGAAGATATGCATTTGTATGAGCCGTATTTCGTGGCAGCAAAGTTGGCGACCAGAATACATTGCAATCCGAGCATGGTGGTAAACAGTTATATGAGAGAAAAGTATAGCGGTAATATTTTGGAACTTTTAGAACCGGCACATAACATTTATCCATATGTGATAGAAAATGGAAGCCCATTGAAACTCAGAAAAATTGATGATGAGTTTTCAATATAAACAAAGGAGAGGAGAGGTAACATGTTAACAAGTAAGATGATCAAAGAAGTAGCATTGGCTGCAGGAGCAGACGCTTGTGGAATTGGTCCAATGTCTCGTTTTGACGGGGCACCGGATGAGATGAATCCACAGTTTTTATTTCCGGAAGCCAAAAGTGTAATTGGATTTGTGTTCCGTATTCCAAGAGGAGTGCAAAGAGGAATTGAAGAAGGAACACAGTTCTATCAATATCCATCTATGGCATACGGTGGAATTAATGAGATTTTTGCCCCGGCAGTACTTTACCAGGTTGGGAAATTAATCGAAGATGAAGGATACGAAGCGTTTGTATATCGTAACACAGGAGCACGTGGAGTGGTTTCCGATATGGATGGAAGTCCGGGGAATACACTGTCTCCGGAAGAACAAATCGAAATAAATGAAAATGCTAAAACATCTACAGCACACCATAGAAGTGTACAGTTCACAAGACCGACAAGAGAAGGAAATGTGGCACCTGACTTACAGTTCCAGTTCCGTCTTGCAGCAGTTGCATGTGGACTTGGTGAAATTGGTTGGAGCAAGATGCTTCTCACACCGGAGTTTGGACCGCTTCAGAGAGTGGCATTTATCTTTACAGATGCAGAATTAGAATACGATGAAATGTACAACGGAAAACCACTTTGTAGAAAGTGTGGAGCTTGTGTGCGTCAATGTCCAGGCGGATGTATTCCGGATATGAATTCTGGAAAAACAGTCAGCGTAAACCTTGCAGGAAAAATCTGTGAGTGGGGCGATATCGATATGTGGAGATGTTATGCATTCTATACACATGCAGGTAGATATTACAATCCATTTGTTCCAAAGGAAGTTTGGGATGCAAACGAAGATGGTGCACTTGATTTGATGGAAGGTGTTACTGATGTGGCAGATGAAAAAGAAATTATGAAGGTGTATACAGCACTTCAAAAATATTTCCCAAGCTGGGTTGGTTACAACATGGCAAAATGTGGTGGTTGTATCAGAGCTTGTGTTTCTATGCTTGAGAAAAAGGGCGGCTGCATGGAAGGCAGATTTGAGGAACCACTCAGAACAAAGAAAGCATGGAGATTAGACAGATAATGGAAGCATTGATACATAAAGGGGAAGGTTTTCAAGTCTTAAAAGAATTTGAGGGCTGGAAAATCGGATATTTGCGTTATAGTGACCGTTTTTCAAAGTTTGACCAACTAGAGAGACATTTGGAAACGGATGAGGTGTTTGTGTTGCTGGAAGGAGAAGCGACGCTTTACACAGAAGATGAGAAATGCTTCATGGAAAAGAATGTTCTCTATAACATTCCAAAAGGAGTATGGCACCATATTGTGGTAAGTGAGGATGCCACTGTAATGGTAGTGGAAAATAGTAATACAACAAAAGAAAATACAGAGAAAAAATGGAGGTAAATATATGTTGACCAATGCATTAATTAAAGAAAAAGCAAAAGAACTTGGTGCAACTATTTGCGGAATTGGAAAAGTATATGAGGAATCAAATCCGCAAAAGGACCCTAGGATGATTTTGCCAAATGCGAAATGTATTATCGGTTTTGGCTTTGCAGTTCCAAAGGGACTTTATAAGGCCATGGATAGAGGAAATCAATATTATACATATACAACAATGGGTGTAAAGTACATTGACGAAGAAATGGCAGAAATCTTTTTGTTGAAAATCGGAGGAATGATTGAGAACGAAGGTTATGATGCGTGTCTTCAGAAAGCAATTCCAAATCTTCGAATTAAAGGGGATAAAACTACAAATCCGGAAGTGCTTGATACTTACGAGTTGGTTCACGCTGTACCGGTAGAAGAAGGAAAGCCGGAACCGGATGTTATCATTGATTTTGGAAAAGCTGCAAAAGCTTGCGGAATCGGAGAAATGGGATTAAATGGCAAGATTATCAATAAAGAGCATGGACCATTTATGAGATACTGCTTCATTATTACAGATGCTCCACTGGAAGTGGATGGTGTAAAGGAAGAAAGCATTTGCGATAAATGTGGTGCTTGTATTGAGGCATGTCCTGGAAATGCCATTGATGAAAATGGATTGGACACATGGCAATGTAGTGTTTATTACAAGGGCGCTCATAAATCAAATCCATTTATTACAGAAGAGTTCTTAAAGGGAAATCCGGAGAGAGAAGCTATCTTAAACGGTGAAAAACGTTTTGATGCAGAATCGGCACGCGAGATTTACAAGGAAATGAATTTCCTTCCTAATACACAGTGGGGATATTCTCCATGTCTTTGCGGAAGAAAGTGTGATATTGCCTGCTATAAGCATTTAAAAGGCGAACTGTAGGAGGTGCAAGAGATGAGAAATAAGATTATTGAAATAGCAAAGAAAAATGGTGCTGACATTGTAGGTTTCGCACCTGCTGACAGATTTGATAAAAACGACCCGATTTTTCAGATTATGCCCGAAACAAAGACGGTAATTGGACTTGCATTCCGTGTGCTTCGCGGTATTTACCGTGGTATTGAAGAAGGAAGTACCTATTATCAGTACACAACCATGGCAGTAGAAAATATGGAAGAAACAGTTATGCCTATGGTGCAACTTAAGGTCGCTATGGCAATGGAAGCAGAAGGATGTATTGCACTTCCACAGAGAAGACATCAACAGATTATGGCAGAAGAAAACAGTACCAATCCGGAAGTGGCGTACGATGCAATTTACAGAGGTCGCAGCGCAGAAGTGCAGATGAATTTCTTGGATGCGGCAATTAAGTGTGGCTTGGGAGAAAAAGGGCTTCACAATACATTGTTAACAGATGAGTTTGGTCCAATGGTAAGATACTGCTTTATTTTAACAGATGCAGAGTTAGAAGCAACAGACGTGATTGAGCCACATCTTTGTGACAAATGTGGAAAATGTGTAAAAGCTTGTCCGGGGAAAGCCATTGATGAAGATGGCACGGTTGATCCATGGCAATGTGCAGTTTACTACAATGGTGCAAATGGAACAAAAAATCCATTTATGCCACTGGATGCGTTTGCGGGAATGGAAGACCGCATTGAGATTATCGCAGGTGAGGCAAAAGTGACACCGGAAACTGCAAGAAAGATTTTGGACAAAATCTACTTCTATCCACCGGCACAACATGCATACCAATGTTCTATTTGTGGTCGTTCATGTGACATGGCTTGTTATGTACACTTGGAAGAAAAAGGTGTGCTTACTAAGAAATTTAAAACTCCATTCCGCAAGAGAGAAGAATGGAAGTTTGATATCGAGGACTGGAAATAATGGTTGAAAATAGAATTGTTATCAAAAAAGAAGACGTTGCTTGTGGCACAGAGTTTGTAGAGATTCCATTTGAAGAGTGGAATGCAAAAGTTGGGGACGAGGGATATTACCTTGTTGCTGATGTCAATAAATGTGGCAGTCATATGTGCCATTTTACAGAAAAAGAAGATCAGGAACACACATTTAAACAAAGCTTAATGCCTATTTTCTGCGTAAAAAATAAAGATGGTTTTACCATGATTATCGCAGATGGTATGAGACCGGCATTTCGTATGCGAGTTGGCGTGAAAGATGGCAATTTTTATGCGGTACCTACATTTGTTCTGGACGGAGATAAACCGTATGAAGATATTTCCTTGTTGAAAGTTGATTTTGGTAAGGAAGGAGATTATTCGGATGCAGCAAACTATTATCGTGAATATCAATTAAAGCGTGGAGCATGTGTTCCGCTGAAGGAAAGAGTAAAAGATAATCCACAATTGAAGTATGCAGTGGATGCACCGGAGATTCGTATTCGTATGGGTTGGAAACCGGCACCGGCTTTGATACTGGAGCAGACGGTTGAGAACGAACCCGAAATGAAGGTTGCATGTACATTCGAGCGTGTAAAAGACATTGTGGATGAACTGAAGAAAGCCGGCGTGGATAAAGCTCAGCTCTGTTTGGTTGGATGGAATAAGAGTGGACATGATGGCAGATATCCGCAACTATTCCCTGTGGAAGAAAAATTAGGCGGGGAAGAAGGCTTGCGTGACTTGATTCAATATGTACAGAAAAACGGTTACCAGATTGTTTGTCATACCAACAGTACGGATTGTTACAGTATCGCGGAAGATTTTAGCGAGGATATTGTAATTAAAAAGAAAGATGGAAGCCTTGAATATGTGCTGACACCATGGAGTGGTGGCAGAATGTATCATCTTTGTCCAAAGAAAGCTCTTGAATTTGCGAAACGTGATTTGCAAAAAGTAGCAGATTTGGGATTCAAGGGGATTCATTACATTGACGTTATGAGTGTGACATCTTTACGAAAATGCTATGATCCAAATCATTCGGTAAATCAAGGCGAGACGGCAGAAATTTATCGGGAGATTGGGAATGAGTGTAAAAAACTTTTTGGTGGATTCGCATCAGAAGGAGTATTTGATTTCGCGGCGGACTATCTTGACTATGGTCTATATGCAGCGTTTGGAGACAATAAGATATCACTTTTTGACAAAGAAGTTCCACTGTGGCAAATGGTTTATAATGGAATCATTTTAAGCAATCCATCTACAACCACGGTAAATTATCCTGTGAAGGCTCCGAAGCAGCGTTTGAAGCTGATAGAATACGGTGGAAGACCAAGTTTCTATTTCTATTCGAAATTCATGGAAAATGCGGGAAGAGATATTAACTGGCTTGGGAAAGAAGATATTGAATGTGGCGATGATGAAGCGCTACAGGCGGCTATTGCCGGAATTAAAGAGGCCTATGAAGAATACAAGGAGAGAAGACGTCTTCAATATGAATACATGGTGAAACATGAAGAAGTTTCTCCGGGAGTGTTTGAGGTTACGTATTCGGATGGAACAGTTGTAAAGGTAGATTATAATTAATTTGATGGGTATATAAAAATCAACATCCTCTTCGCTATTGTAGAGGATGTTGATTGTTTATGTATTCCTTGTAATATGCTGTGCGATATCGATAGTGAGAGGGAGTTTCACCGGTTATCTTTGAGAATACACGTGCGAAATAGTGTTGGTTATCAAATCCTAATTCGTCAGAGATTTCCCCTATCGTTAGCTGTGGATGTTTGAATAGCAGTTCTTTTGCCCTGCTGATTTTGTATTCTGTGACATATGTAATTGGTGTTTTATCAAAAGCTGCCTTAAAGTATCGAATCAATTGCCGTTTGGATACATTGCAGTGAGACGTTAAATCCTCTAGGGAAATCTGTTCTGTGTAATGGTCTCGGATATAGCGAATGGCCTTTTTTAGATTATTAGGAACCTTTTGGATAAAACCAATGTAACCCTCAGTAGAAATCTCCTCTATCGTATTTTGAGATAATGTGGAAAGAATGCTACAGAGAATAATAGAGGACTGTAGACCGCACATAAGTTGACGTCTAATGGAAATAAGACGAATATCGTTTAATTGCCGAAAACTATCTTCGTGATTCTCTAGGGAGTATTTATTTTTTAGGTAAATTGCACTCTGGTTCCACAATACGTGTGTGCCCTCTAAAATTTGATTATCTAAATTTTCTTTTGAATAGGATATTCTTTTTGCCATTTCATGGAGTTCCAATTGTTCCACTTCGTTTGAAAGAGAAAAGTGAATATAGGTCATGGTACACATGAGATTATCGACCGGATATCTCTTGTATATATGATTTGCCGGTATGAAGAACATGTCTCCCTGATTTAATTGGTATTCTACATTTTCATAGGATATAAAACAACTGCCGGACTGGATGCAAATGACAATATTGTCCCTTTCTGTGATTTCCCATACTGTATTTCGTGTAACGGAATAAAACCTTGTAATTTGAGGAAACTTATTTAAATTAAAATAATAGTACATATCCACACCTCATTTAATAATGGCAATATAATGCACAAAATTGTACATATATCGTATTGTTATTATAACAGAAAAGTTTACAATTTCAAGTATAGAGAAACTCATAAAAAAAAGAAAAGGAGAAGGGATTATGGGTAAAATGCGTATTGCATTTATAGGAATGCAACATATTCATTTAAAAAATTTATCAAAGGATTTCAACAAATTTCAAAATGATGTAGAAATCGTTGGAGTGGCTGATGTACCACCTTATACAGCCGAAGAATTGGAAACTAGAATTCAATTAAACAAACCTACGGATGTTGAGATTCCACTGTGGGATGATTACAAGGAATTGTTAAAACAGAATATTGATATTGCTGTGATTACCACTGATGTCAAAGGACATGCAGATATTGTGGAAGAAGTTCTTGCATTGAATATTCATACAGTAGTGGAAAAACCAATGGCATTAGACATGGCAGATGCCAAGAGAATGTATCGCGCACACCTTAGAAGCGAAGCAGAACTGATTATCAACTGGCCAGTTGCTTGGGTTCCTGCATTTAGAAAGGTGAAGGAATTGGCGGACTCAGGAATCGTGGGAGATATTCTAAGAATTCAGTACAGAAGTCCTTCGACAAAGGGACCATACAAGGGTTCACAGTATACAGCAGCAGAGCGTTCGAAATTATGGTGGTTCCAACATGACAGAGGCGGCGGTTCAGTTTGTGACTATGCTGGTTATGGATGCGCTTTGACCACATGGATTGCTGGAACAACTGCAAAAAGAGTTGCAGGATTTAAAAAGAATTTCTTCTTACAATTCTCAGATGTAGAAGATTACTCTACATTTACAATTGATTTTGGCAACTGTATTGGACACGTGGAAGGTTCATGGTCAACTTTAAATAGTGGAGAGATTCCAACAGGACCAGTTGTATATGGAACAGAAGGAACCATTGTTTCTGATAGATATGAAAAAGATGTAAGAGTGTATTTAGGATTATGCCAATACAAACTTTCACCACCACCAACAGAAGTGTATCCGATTGAAGAGACGGGCGAAAGCTTAGCAAGTCACTTATTGAAACATTTCAAAGACGGAGAACCATTAGTTGAGTTGTTGACTGCAGAATTTAATATGAAGATGATGAGTGCATTTGATGCTGGAAGACGTTCTTGTGAAACAGGAATGATTGAAACAGCAGAAGATCCATTTCAGTTCTAATAAAAAGGAGATTTCTTATGAATAAGGTATGTATTATTGGATGTGGAATGATTGCACAAAATGCACATATTCCTGCGTACAAAAGTATGCCTGAAGAGTATGAGATTGTAGCGGTATGCGATGCTTTTGAAGCGGCTGCAAAGAAGGTGGCAGAAGAACACGGTATTCCAAAATATTATTCCGATGCAGAGACCATGTTAAAGGAGATGCAGCCTGATTTGGTGTCAGTTTGTACACCGAACATGTCTCATAAAACCTTTGTAATGATGGCACTTTCTCATGGAGCAAATGTGTTGTGTGAAAAGCCACTTGCGTTTTCTATGTCAGATGCAAGTGAAATGTTTTCTTATGCTGAGCAACAGGAAAAAGTGTTGATGACATGTCAAAGTATTCGATTTTTCCCAGAAAGATTGGCTGCAAAGAAGCTAATTGACGAAGGAAAAGTAGGAGAGGTTTATTTTGCAGAACTTTCACGCGTGCGAAGAAGGGGCATTCCGACTTGGGGGAAATTCCATATAAAAGAATACAGTGGCGGTGGTTCACTAATTGATATCGGCGTACATGGATTTGACAGTACGTTGTGGTTAATGGGTAATCCGAAACCACGTAGTGTAATTGCAACTATGAGTAAGATTCACGTGGACGAGCTTGGCTCAACAAAGAGTGCAGGAGCATTGAAAGGTGAGGTGGATACATCTAACTTTAACCCGGATGAGATGAATGTAGAGTCTTTTGCAGTTGGAAAGGTTACCTTTGAAAATGGAGCAGCAATTAATTTTAAAACTTGCTGGGCAGCAAATCTTCCTGAGACAAACAATATCGTAATTGCAGGCCAAAAGTGCGGTATTGATACAGAACAAAGGAAAATCTATGCGGGAGCAGAGGATATTTTCGAATTAGAAGTTGGTCCAAGTGGTTTTGAGAATGAACCGTTCTATGGACATTTTTGCCTGATTCAAAACATGGCAGAGGTATTAAAAGGAAATGCTGAGCCGTTTGTAAAACCTCAGGAAACGATAAACACAACAGCGATTTTGGAAGCGGCATATCTATCAGCTGCTGAAAATAGAGAAGTAATGATTGAAGAATTAATAGAAAAGAGGATGTAAAAATGAAAAAAATCTGGAAAGTAGCAGTAATCGGATGTGGAGGGTTCTCACGTGGACAATATTTCCCAAATATTCGTAAAGAAGCAAATGCAGATATTGTTGCGGTAGTAGACCCAGTTGAAGAAAATGCGAAAAAGGCATGTGCGGATTTTAATATCCCTGAGTATTATTCAAATGTAGATGATTTGATAGCAAATTGTGATTTTGATATTGCTATTGATGCAGCAATTATCCAAGAACATCACAATATTAACATGAAGATTTTAAGTGCAGGAAAACACTTGATTTCACAAAAGACAGCAGCGCCAACAGTTGAGATGATGACAGAACAAATCGAAATGGCGAAAAAGATGAATGTTAAGTTTTCATGTGTTCCAATTCATCCTATGAGATACGATATTAATACAGCAAAACAATGGATTGCAAATGGTGTAATCGGGGATGCTTATTATATCAAATGTAATTCTTCTCACGGAGGACCAGAATATTTCCAATATAGAAATGTGGATCCAACTTGGTTCTTTGAAGAAGGAGCGGGAGCCCTTGTAGATATGGGTGTACACGGTCTTCAAATCGTAACAACGATTTTTGGTCCTGCAAAGAGAGTTGCTTGTATGGCAAAAGTTACTTGCCCAACAAGAAAAGTTCGCTCTGGATCTTATGATGGAACAATCATTAAGACAGATAAGATTCCGGATCAATACGTAATCACATTAGATTTCGGTGACAACAAACTTGCGTTAGTAGACACAGGATTTGCGCAAAGAGCAACAAAAGCTCCATTGATGGAAATCTTTGGTGATAAGGGAACTATTACATTTACTGAACCATATGCGTCTAATCCAATCCCAGAAGTATATATGGATGACCATGAAAAAGGAATTCGTGGATGGATGCAACCAAGACGTGGTACAAAGCCACCGAAAAAATTAAATAGTCAATGTTGTTGCCTTGCTGATATGGTTGATGCGATTGAAAATGATAGAGAACCGGTATTGTCTGCAGAACATGCAAGACACGTATTGGAAATCATGTGCAAGATTCCGGAAGCAATTGAATCAGGCAGAACAATTGATTTGGAAACAACATTTTAGTTTACAATTTTAATACATAAAGGAAAATAGCAATTATGATAAGAGCAGTCATTATTGGATTTTCACATATGCATGTAAATGAAGTTGCTCTATATATCAGCGAACAGCCATCTTTTGAGTTGGTGGCTGCGGCTGATGCTTCATCAAGAACAGAGCAGATAGAGGCACTTCGTTATACTCCGGTTTGGAACATGCAGAATGTGAAAGAGAATTATTGTGCAAATATTTATGATGATTACAAATTAATGCTGGATGAGGTAAAGCCTGATATTGCATTTATTCTCACAGAAAATGTTCAGAAAATAGAAGTAGTAGAAGAATGTGCAAAACGAGGCATCAATATCAGTATTGAAAAACCGATTGCCATGAATTTAGAAGAGGCACTTCAGATGCAGAAGATTATCAAAGATGCGGGCATTGAGGCTGTAGTAAACTGGCCTGTTATGTGGAGACCTTATGTTCACAAAATGCAACAAGCGTTGGAACAAAGAATTGTAGGAGAACCAATTAAACTTCACTACATGAACGGTCATACAGGACCACTCGGTAAAGGTGCAAAACATAGAGGGGTTTCTGCAAAGGCAGAAGAAATGACAGATGAACAGAGAAGTAAAACATGGTGGCATCAAGAAAAATTTGGTGGAGGCGTGTATCTGGATATTTCCTGCTATGGAGCGTTTTTTACGAAATGGCTTATGGGTGATGGAGAAGAAAGTGTTCTCGCTTATGGTGCAAATTTAAATACACCATTCGGTGATACGGCAGATAACTTTGCTGCAATTGTAAAATATGATGGCAAGATGTCTGTACTGGAAGGAACCTGGACTACACCGAGAGTCATGATGCCTTCGGGCCCTACTGTACTTTGTAAGGACGGCGTTATCACCTGTACCGGTGGTGCAGAGAATCAGCCAGACGTGAAAGTATATGATATCTTTGGAGAAGAGGTATCACTACCTGAGTTTACGTTGAGTGATGATTACAAGAATATGCCATGGCATTATGCGGCACATGTAAATGAAGGCAAGCCAATCCATGAGATGTTAACCTTTGATAAGAATGTGGAAATCATGGCGATTATGGACGCTTTGATGAAGAGTTCAAAGAGTGGAAAAGAGGAAAAAATAAGTGATTAAAGGTATCGTTGCAGATATCCAGAGAGCATCAGTGCACGATGGACCGGGGATTCGCACAACTGTGTTTTTGAAAGGTTGTCCCTTAAATTGTGCATGGTGCCATAATCCAGAGTGTATTGATTATAAACCGCAGACTATGTATTATCCAGAAAAATGCATCGGCTGCGGTTTGTGTGAAAAGGGATGTTTTTCTGGAGCAAAGGTAATCTGCGGAAAAGAGATGACAGTTGAGGAAGTAGTAAAACAAGTACTTCTAGATAAAGATTATTATGGAGACGAGGGCGGTGTTACCTTCTCGGGAGGAGAGCCTTTGGCACAGCGAGAGTTTCTTGATGCGCTTATGGATGCATGTAAAGAGCAAGGAATTCACTGTGCAATAGAGACGTCACTCATTTATTTTGATGCAGAAATATTCGAAAAAGCAGACCTTGTAATGGCGGATTTGAAAATCTGGGATAATGAGTTACACAAAACATACACAGGTGTGGAAAATGAGAAAATCAAAGAAAATTTTTGCAAGTTAAATGAACTGGGAGTCCCGGTCATTGCAAGAACACCGGTGATTCCTGAAATAACGCAAGAGATAGACAAGATTTCAGAGTTTCTGCAAAACTTAAGTAACGTAGAAAAATATGAACTTCTTCCATATCACCCGCTGGGTGGTGCAAAAAGAGAGGCTCTTGGAATAGAAGCAGACGGATTTACCATACCGTCAAAAGAATATATGAAGGAGTTGGGGAAATATGTATTCATACGCAAGTAGATTAAAAGCAATGCGTGACACAAAAGTAGCGCATACATTGGCAAAGAGAAAACAAAATGGACATACAGACTTGGATGATTTTGGAACTGTGCCAATATCAGAAGGATATTTTGTGGAACCATGGTATAACAGCACAAACGGAAGTTTTTATGGATATGAAGGTATGAGTGAAAATTTCTGCAGAGTTATAGATGCACATGAACCATATATTGATAAGAATGAGATGTTGTGCGGCAGATGGAGAGACATGCTTGTAAATTATCGAGGTGATCTTCACTATATGCCGGATTGGCTGAGAAACAATCCAAAGACGCAAGAATTTATGAAGAGTGCGACAAATCAATGGAGTAAGCGTTGGGATGAACAGCGTTTTCCTTACGAACATTTAAAACCGTTACAAGCAAAGTATAACATCACCACAGGTATCGATGGAGATGCCCATTTTGCGTGTGATTATCGCATTGGATTTGAGTTGGGATTCGGTGGACTCTTAGAAAAGATTGAGAAGTATCGCAAGATAAATCCAGATAAAAAAGCATTTTATGATGCAGAGGAGAAAGTGGTAAAAGCGATTATCCGATTTGTTCAAAGACATATTGACAAATTAACAGAGATGATAGCGTTGGAAGAACACGAAGGTGTGAAGGCAAATTTGATTGAAATGAAGCAGGTGTGCGAAAATGTTCGTTACGATGCACCAAAGACTTTCCATGAGGTATGCCAGTGGACTTCCTTCTTTAACTGTGCATCACGTATTTACACAAGAGATGGTGCAGGATTTCAGTTAGATGGATTGCTTCTTCCATACTATGAAAGAGACATAGAAGCAGGCATTTTAGATGATGAGAAAGCGAAGTTTTTGATTGCGAACTTGCTGCTCATAGACCCACATTATTATCAGATTTCCGGTGTGGATGAAAACGATAAGGATATGACAAACCATTTATCATATCTGATTTTAGAGGCGGCAGACTCTATTAACATTGCTACAAACCTGACTGTGAGAGTCCATGAAAACTGTGACAGAGAGTTTTTGAAAAAGGCAGTTTACTATTTGCTGAAAAATAAAAATGGGTGGCCAAGATTTTGTAATGACAAAGCATTGGCAGAAGGGTATATGCGAAACGGTATTGATAAGAAAACGGCAAGAGAACGAATTGCAGTGGGATGTAACTGGATGTGTGTTCCGGGAAAAGAATTTCCAATGAATGATACCGTAAAGGTGAACGTTGCAAAAGTATTCGATGAAGCAATGAAAGAGATGCGAAAAGAAGGATGCTATAGCACCGAAAGATTGTTTACAATCTACGAAAAACATTTGAAGGAGGCAGTTAGAGTAACGGCAGAGGGTGTAAATTTACATATTGACCATGCTTGGGAAGTAACTCCGGAGCTTGTCATGAACCTAATGATGAAAAACACACTCGAGAGAGGGGAAGATATTTCCCAGTGTGCAGAGTTATATACTGTTGGTATTGACGGCGCTGGCTTGGCTGTGGTTGCAGACTCTTTTGGTGCACTGCAGACTCGCGTAGAAGAAGAAAAACTTCTCAGTTGGGACGAAATGTATGAGGCCTTGGATGATGATTTTTCAAATGAGCGTACAAGGTTGATTTTGAATTCTGCACCAAAGTATTGTCAAGGTGGAACCGTTTCTGATGAGTGGGCTAAACGTCTTACAGAAAGCTGGGTAAGTATTGTAAAGGCACAGCCAATGCCAGAGGGTAGACAATTCTTGCCAGGATGGTTTTCGTGGTCTCGTACGATTGAATATGGAAGCAAGGTGGGTGCAACGCCAAATGGCAGACGAAAAGGGGAACCAATTTCCCATGGAGCAAATCCAAACCCTCATTTCAGAACAGACGGAGCGCCGACTGCACAGGCAAATGGAATTGCTTCTGTTCAGTGTGGTTATGGTAATACAGCACCACTTCAGATTGAATTCGACCCGAAACTTGCGGCAGATGAAAAGGGTGTGGATACTGTACTTCGTTTGATGGAATCACATTTTAATCAAGGTGGAACACTAATCAACATTAATATCTTAGATAAAGAGAAACTAATGGAGGCTCATGAAAATCCTGAAAGTCATCCGGATTTGGTAGTACGTGTTACCGGATTTACAGCTTACTTTGCTAGTTTGTCGCCACAGTTTAGACAGTTAGTGGTTGACAGATTTTTAGAAGGCGTTTAGTCTTGATTTCTGTGAAAAGATTTTAAAGGAGATAATGTTATGAAACGTTCAGAAATAAATAAAGCATTAAAAGAATTAGAAGCAATGTGTGAAAAATATCATTGCTATTTGCCACCATTTTGTCATTTTACACCAGAAGAGTGGAAAACAATCGGACACGAATACGATGAAGTTCGTGACTGTATGCTTGGTTGGGATATTACAGACTATGGTATGAATGATTTTGATAAATTTGGATTTTCATTGATTACAATTCGTAACGGTAATCGTGCTATGGAAGACAAATATCCAAAGGTGTATGCAGAGAAATTATTGTACTTAAAAGAAGGACAATATGCTCCAAATCATTTTCATTGGTACAAGACAGAAGATATTATCAACCGTGGAGGTGGAAATGTATTGATTCGTGTTTATAATTCCTTAGAAAATGAGGAAATCGATTACGAGTCAGATGTAACAGTACATACAGATGGAAGAACGTATACAGTACCTGCGGGCACACAGATTCGTTTGACACCAGGCGAAAGCATTCATGTACAACAATTCTTGTATCATGATTTTGCAGTGGAAGAAGGAACGGGACCAGTCCTTTTAGGCGAAGTAAGCCAATGTAACGATGATAATACAGACAATCGTTTTAATCCACCTGTGGGTAGATTCCCTGAGATTGAGGAAGACGAAGCACCATACAGATTGCTTTGTAACGAATACCCTGTAGCGAAGTAGGTGAAAAGTATGTTTGACGTAACAGCATTAGGTGAAATATTAATTGATTTTACGCCATGTGGCAAATCGGAAGCAGGACAGAGAGTGTTTGAGCAAAATCCAGGTGGAGCACCAGCAAATGTACTTGCATGCCTTAATAAATGCGGAAAGAAAACAGCATTTATCGGAAAGGTCGGGAATGATATGCACGGCCAATTCTTGGTGGATGTTTTGAATGATAGTGGCATTTGTACAGACGGAGTAGTTGTGGATGACAACGTATTTACTACACTCGCGTTTGTAGCACTTTCGGATTCGGGAGAACGTAGTTTTTCTTTTGCAAGAAAACCGGGGGCTGATACATGCTTGACACAGGAAGAATTGAAAGAAGAAATCATTCGAGACAGTAAAGTGTTTCATGTTGGTTCGTTGTCTTTGACTGCAGAACCGGCAAGAGGGACGACTTTTAAAGCACTTGAAATTGCAAAAGAGGCAGGATGTATTATTTCGTATGATCCAAATTATCGCGCGCCACTGTGGGATAGCAAAGAAGATGCAATTACAGGAATGCGTTCGGTTCTATCGTATGTGGATGTAATGAAGATATCGGATGAAGAAACAGCACTTTTGACTGACCTTGTTGAGCCTAAAGAAGCGGCAAAGAAATTAGTGGATATGGGGGTAGCTATCGTTGCCGTAACACTTGGTGCGGAAGGTGCATTAGTATGTACCAAAGAAGGTAGCGTAGTTGTTCCGGGATACAAAGCAGATATGGTAGATACAACCGGAGCAGGCGACTCCTTCTGGGGTGGTTTTTTAAAATGCTTATTAGAGTCAGGAAAGAAACCATCAGAGATTAGTTTGCAAGAAGCAGCAGGCTTTGCAAAATACGGAAATGCTGTAGCTAGTTTGTGTGTGGAAAAACGAGGTGCAATTCCAGCAATGCCATCAGTGGAAGAAATAAAGGAAAGGCTGAATTTGTAATGTTGTATACGATTCACAATGAGTATTTAACTGTTAAAATACAGGAGAAAGGTGCGCAGCTTTGGTCTATCACAGACAATGATACAGAATATTTGTGGCAAGGTGATGAAAAGTATTGGGGTGATAGAGCACCAAATCTGTTCCCATATATTGCACGTATGACAAAAGGACAGTATGGGTTCCAAGGAAAGACATATCATATGGATATACACGGTTTTGCAAAGGATATGATTTTTGAGGCAGAACAAATTTCCGATAGCCATATTGTTTTTTCAATCAATCATACAGAAGAAACATATAAACAATATCCATTTCAGTTTTGTTTTTCGATTATATACAAATTAGAAGGAACGAAACTAAGCATCACATATTATGTACGGAATGATGATGAGAAAACAATGTACTTTGGCGTAGGTGGGCATCCGGGATTTAATGTTCCATTCGAGAAAGACACAAGTTTTGAAGATTATTGTTTGGAGTTTGGTTCTGAAAAGGGTGTGAAGCGAGTTGGTTTTTCAGAGGATTGTTTTGTGACAGGAGAACTGACGGATTTTCCTTTGGAAAATGGCGTACGACTTCCGTTATCCCACAACATGTTTGATGATGATGCAATTGTGTTAACCGATACGGCACAAAGTGTTACACTGACATCGAAAAAGAGTAATAAAGCAATATGTGTTACATATCCTGATATGAAGTATTTAGGTATCTGGCATATGCCGAAAACCGATGCACCATATGTGTGCATTGAGCCGTGGTCGTCATTACCATCTAGAAAAGGAATTGTGGAAGATTTAGAAACACAGCCCAATCTGATTTCTTTAGAGCGTGGGTGTGAATTCGAGACTCGGATTTGTATTGGAATTATATGACGATTATAATTTGCTTTTTAAAATGTTTTCTGAATTCAAAAGGTGAAATTTAGAATATATTATAATAAAATCAACAAATATTATTAAAACAAAAGTAAATTGAAGATTTTACATTCTAGGCTCCATTCCATATATCTGCACCACTTCTAACAAATCAGAATGTAATAAATCGGCGGACGTTACCAAGCGTCCGCCGTCTGAATCTAAATCATATCCAAAATGATTCCAAGCATACCAAACTAAATAAGCGCATTGCATGCCAAAATAA
>JAZRON010000035.1:0-5610 GCA_045648725.1 Faecalimonas sp. | reverse complement strand
CTGTTCTTGAATTATTTCTCTTAGAAATTTTCAGGAATTCGTTTTATTGTCATCTATTGTTTAATTATCAATGTTCTCTGTTGTCTCGCGACAGCTTAATTAGATTATCACAACCCAACCCTCTGTGTCAACAACTTTTTTCAATTTTTTTCAAATTTTTTTGAAACAATTTATACAATAAAAAATGCCCAACAAAGAGTTCGCTTGCGAACTCTTGCGCGAGGTACGATTGCAAAGCAACATCTACCTTTTCCGCGTCTCAGCGCTCCTCACGGAGTGTTTGTTATGTAATAGAAAATTTCTATCACATAACAAAACGGATTCTATCTTTATATTCTAAAATAGAATCCGTTTCTATTATGCCCTAAACTTGGTAATATAATTCATCAAAACATTATTTTCATATAAATATGTAAGAAATTCATTTTCTGCAATACCGGCAAAACACTGTTTGCCAATTTCGCTATCATACATTAATGTAATGATAATAAATAGCACCCATACTACTATGAGCCCTGTTCCGATTCCCAGAATGCCTCCGGCTATACGGTTGAGCCCACCAATCACCGGCAGTTTTCCTATAAACCCTATGGTGCATAATATAGTACGAACTACAATTGTAACCACAATCAATGTTAAAAGAAAACTCACTATGTTGGCAATTAACCTTGCAAGATAACTTCCAATGTATTCACTAAAAGTGGTGACTCCTAATGTTTTGTAAATCTCAGGGTTGTTATTCTCTAATAATAGTTGTTGAAAAACTTTGGGAAGTTTAGCATTTTCAATTAGAAGAATCTGCGCTTCTTTGGATTGTTCCACCTCCTCAGAAACGGTGGTCCCTTCTTCTTGCCCTAGCATTAGAATTTCCATACACTTTTCCTGCATCATCTCTTCAACGGGAACTGTCTTTAATAACACTCCGCTTACATATGGTGACAAAACCGCCACCAGCACAATGGTTGCTACTGTTGCTGCTAAAGATGCAACAATCTTGATAAACCCTCTTGTATAACCCACTATCATGCAAACCAAAAAGATTAATCCTACTGCGATTAATAATCCATTCATATTTATACTCTCCTATTTTGCAAGCTGAATTTCCTGAAATCCATTTGCACTTATCACCATGTATTTATTTAATCCTGTCGTCGGAAACATATCCATAACATTCATTTCCAAGGTCCCCTCATATTTGCAAACTCCCGAAGCATTAAAAATAGCGCATTTACTTTCTTCATATAAGAGAACTTGTCCTTTTGATATCTTTATATTTGCATACTCTCCCTCTATCTCTGCATTCATAACCTGCTTTCCATCCAATCGGTACAGACGCAACTCATCACCCGCTTCCCCTACATTCTTTAGAACAAGTGCGATGTGGTTGTCGTTATATGAAATGCTTTTTATCTCTTTATCCAATTCTATGACTTGTGATTCTTTCGGTTCCTCTAATCCTTTATAGAAGATCAAGGAACGATCAGACACTAGCAAGGAAGTGTTCTTATTCAGGAACACTGTCGTCGGAACTATCATATCTCCATATTCTTTTTGCGCAACTTGATGATCCGTCTTATTGTCTCCCGCTTGTCCAAAATGATAGAAAACTGCTTTTGTGGCAACACCGCTTCCCTTCACACACAAATAAGAAACCAAAAGTACATTTCCATCCTGGGATATGGCTAAATCCACCGGATATCCCGTACTTGTAAGAGATGCTTTGTGCTCTACCAAAACATTTCCTTTTGCATCATAGCACATCACTCTCGGTGTCTTTTCATCCTGTAATATGGCAGCCACAATTCCCTGTGCAGAAACGGTTATCTTCTCAATAGGTCTTGTAGTCTGAATTTCTCCCTTTAATCCATTTTTTTGAAACACAAAAATGCTTGTACCGCCTTTGTCTGCAACAGCAGCAGTATCCTTACAAATCTCCACCACTGGACTGCTCATCTGACAAGGTTGATTCCAAAGTTCTTCCCCCTCTTCTGTCAGCATGGCAATTCCATCTCTGCTGTATTCCAATACCCCATCTGCATATGAAGCGTAACTTCCTCCATGTGTACTTTGACTTTCATAAGTCTTTACAATCTGTACATAATTATACTCCATATATCGGTATACACAAAATACAACCCCTATGGCTACTATTACGAAAAAAGCAACTCCCAAAATCTGTTTCCAAAAACGAGAGCAGAACGCTTTTATTCGTGTTTTTCTTGTTTTAGTTTCTTCCATATAATAGACTTCCTTTTGTCTGGATTTTCTTGTGTACTAGTATAGCATATTTTTTCTCTATGGTAATAATAATTTTTGGCCAATCAGAATAAAATTGCCATCTTCCAATCCATTTAATTCACAAATGGCATCAACATGAGTGATATCACCATATATTTTTTTGCTGATAGTTGCTAATGTATCCCCTTTTTCCACTGTATATACATTATTTTGTTCCTGCTGCCCCGGTACTTCTTCCCCTGTCTGTTCCGGAAGTAGTTCCGAAGACACTTGTCCTTCTGGATTCTCTGTCTCATCGGAAGTTGTTGCATCATCTGGTTTCTCTGTCACATCAGAATCCTCCACATTCTCCTCGTCTTTGGTATCTCCCAAATTGTTTGACTCGTCTTCTTCGTCACCGATTCCTTCTACCTGCACAATATCTCCAATCGTTTCTATTACATCGTCTTTTGTTATGCTTTCGTTCAGCTTATCAAGGGAACTTGTCATTCCTTTCATCTTGTCATAATTATTAAACATGGTCACTCCAATAACAAGCACCACCAAAATTAAAAATGTACTCATGGTATATACCAATCGAGAACGTCCCTTATGTTCATTTTTTTCTGCCTTGTTTCGAATTACACTTCTAAAATTCTTGGTGACGGTGTCTTCAATAATCTCGCTAGGAGTCATTCCTGTTTTCTTACGCGTGGAAATCATATAATCCTGCATTTCCACATTCTTCTCATAGTAAATGTAATGTCCTCCACATTCCATTAAATCCTTAAATTTATGTATAAAGTATTTCTCCTCTTTTTCTCTGGCTTCTTTTATAACAAAAATACTCTTCTCTCTGGAAAATAACTTCTGATGTACTTTTAGTATGTTATGATTAATATCCAAAGGTTGTCCCACTGTAGAAAGAAACCAACCTAATATTTCCGCATCTCCAAAATACTGCTTACAAGTCTCGCAGGCATTTTTCCATGTGCCCTCGTTAACAAAAACATCTCTTCCCTTTTGTACAACCTCTTTCATCTGTATTGCACCATATACATAAATATAATCTTCATCCTTTTCTTGTACTATCTCTCCCACCAGAAATGCTCCCATCGGAGTCTGGTCCGTTTTCTCACACAGTTGGTTAAAAAAAGTGTCCACATAATCTTCCACATAAATTTTTGAACTATCACTTACATTTCCAATTTGTCTGACATTTTTTGGAAGTTGTCTTTTCATTGATTTCACCTCATCTGCATTTTTTGTTACAGTTCAGCCATGTGGCAAGTAGCAAGGCTTGACGTGTCATGCTTGCATGTAAACGCCAAGACTTGATACTTGACATATGGCGTTCTGCCGAAGCGAGAAGGAACTTGCGGATTCGAGCTTCATGGCTGAACTGTAACTTAGCATAATCCTAGCATGTCCACAATGCCGATTTTAGCATTTTCTGTCGGGTATTCTAAAAATCGTTAGACAAAAAAAGGGCAGAGATATCAAATCTCTACCCAATGTGTCACGATTATACAAAGGCCTTTACTTGTTTGTAAATGCTTTCCCCGTCTAATCCATATTTTTTAATTAATTCCACTGCCGGTCCTGATTCACCAAATGTATCATTTATACCGATTTTCATAACCTTTGTAGGTGCTTCCTCTGATAATACATCACAGATTGCACTTCCAAGTCCGCCGATTACAGAGTGTTCCTCTACTGTAACCACTTTACCTGTTTCTTTCGCCGCTGCCACAACAAGCCCTTTGTCAAGTGGCTTGATTGTATGAATATTGATAACTTTTGCATGAATACCATCTGCTTCCAACATATCTGCTGCGACCAGTGCTTCTGCAACTTCTAAACCAGTTGCAAAAATTGTCACATCTTTTCCTTCGCGAAGAACGATTCCTTTTCCAATCTCGAATTTGTAATCCGGGCGGTCATTGATTACCGGCACTGCCAGTCTACCAAAACGAAGATATACCGGACCTTGGTGCTCGTACGCTGCTTTTACAGCCGCTTTCGCCTCCACATCATCCGAAGGGTTTAAAATAACCATTTTGGGAATTGTACGCATGAGAGCAATATCTTCATTGCATTGATGTGTTGCTCCATCCTCCCCAACAGAAATACCTGCATGGGTAGCACCGATTTTTACGTTCAGGTGTGGATAACCGATGGAATTACGCACCTGCTCAAATGCTCTTCCCGCTGCAAACATTGCAAAGGAACTTGCAAACGGAACCTTTCCTGTAGATGCAATACCTGCTGCGACTGTCATCATATTTCCTTCTGCAATACCACAGTTAATATGTCTTTCCGGAAATGCTTTCTTAAAAATACCTGTCTTTGTAGCACCAGACAAATCTGCATCTAACACTACCAAGTCTTCGTGCAAAGCACCTAATTCAGCTAAAGCGTTACCATAACTTTCACGAGTAGCAATTTTCTTTACATCTGACATAAAGCTTCACCTACTTCCTCTAATTCTTCCATGGCCTTCGCATATTGCTCTGCATTTGGAGCAACTCCATGCCATGATGCTTGGTTCTCCATAAAGGATACATTTTTACCTTTGATGGTCTTTGCAATGATTGCTGTTGGCTGACCTTTTACAGCTCTAGCTTCTTTGAATGCAGCTTCTAGCGCATCAAAGTCGTGTCCATCCACGTTAATTACATGAAAATTAAACGCTTCAAACTTTTTATCAATTGGATATGGTGAACATACCGTCTCAATTGCGCCATCAATTTGAAGGCCATTGTTATCTACAATTACAACCAGGTTGTCCAATTCTCTGTGGCCTGCAAGCATGGCCGCCTCCCAAACCTGTCCTTCCTGAATCTCACCATCACCTAATAATGTGTAAACTCGGTAGTCTTCATTGAAAAGTTTTGCTGAAATAGCCATTCCCACTGCTGCTGAGATTCCCTGTCCAAGAGAACCGCTTGACATATCCACACCCGGAATTCCTTTCATATCCGGATGTCCTTGTAAATACGAACCCACTTTACGAAGGGTTGCCATATCCTCCATTGGGAAAAATCCTCTCTCTGCTAATGTGGCATAATAACCCGGAGCTGTGTGTCCTTTTGATAACACAAAACGGTCTCTATCTGCTTTCTTCGGATTCTTTGGATCAATATTCATTTCCTCAAAAAACAGATATGTATAAATATCTGCTGCGGATAATGAACCACCCGGATGACCGGATTTCGCATGGAAGGTACCTGTAATAACACCCTTGCGAACTTCATTTGCATGCTTCATCAATTCTAATTTGTTCATGCCTTTTGCCTCCTCATAAATATTATGATACTACTTTCATTATATAATTGTACGTCCCTCTAAAGCACGTAACAATGTAACCTCATCAATATATTCCAAGTCTCC
>JAZRON010000034.1:0-7720 GCA_045648725.1 Faecalimonas sp. | reverse complement strand
AACTCTCTGATTTCACTGATTACCTCTTCATAAAACTGTGGTTTGACAGATAAGACAATCACATCTGCTTTTTCCACCACTTCATTGTTGTCAGCTGTTACATAAATGCCAAACTGTTCTTTGACAGATTCCCGTTTTTGTGAACCTCGGTTTGAGCCCATAACTTCATCTACTGAAAGAATCTGATTTTTAAGAATTCCGCCTATCATGGCAGAGGCCATATTTCCTGTACCAATAAACCCTAATTTCATTTGTATAACCTCAACTTCTTTGAATCATCATTTTATAAAAATCAACGCCCTTTGTCAGTGCTCCCTGACAAATATTTTCGTTCAATCCATGAATGCTGCCGTATTGCTGCCCATTGATATAAAGTGGTGCAAATCGCAGACAGTTTTCACTCAGATCCCGATAAAACTTGGCATCCGTTCCGCCAGTCATCACATAAGGACAAATGCCGATTCCCGGATAAACTTCCGATGCCACTTCTTCCACAAGATGGAATGCATCGCTATTAAAGTCTACCACTGGACAAGGTGCATCTTTGTAAATGACTTCTGTCTCAATATCGTATCTTTTTGCCATGTCAGAAATCAGTGCGATACTCTCTTCATCATCCTGATGTGGAATAAAGCGCATATTTCCTGTCACATAGGCCTCCTGCGGAAGCACATTAAGACCATCTGACCCTTTTGCCATGGTGAATGCCAGTGTTGTCTGAAGCATAGCCCCTGCAGCCGAACTGATAGACGGAAGCAATTTGAGCAAAAGACCTTCAAACAGCCACATATTTGCAAAAATCAACTTCATACCAAAGTTCATATTCGGCGCCATACGGCGGAACATTTCTTTTACAGTTGGATTGAATTGCCGCTTAAACGGAGATTTCTTCTCTACATCCATCATAAATTTACCCAAACGCACTAGAGGAGTATTTTTCTTCGGTGCACTAGCATGACCACCATTTCCTTTTGCGATGAATTTCACATCACCATAACCTTTTTCTAAGACTCCAACCATGCCATAGGTACCCTTTACGCCACCTACCGGCTCTTCAATAATCATACCGCCCTCGTCCATGAGGTACGCAAATCTTACACCTTGTTCTTTCAGATACTCTACTGTCTTCGGTGCACCTTCGCCGCTCCACTCTTCTGTACAACTGCTTGCAATATACACGTCACCTTCCGGCACAAAACCTTCTTTGATCAGTTCTTCTACTGCTGTCAGTTCACAGAACAAACTGGCTTTTGTGTCTACGGTTCCACGTCCCCAGACACACCCATTTTCATCAATGTCTCCGGAAAATGCTCCGTGTTCCCAGGTTCCCGTCGCCTCCACCACATCATGATGACTCATAAAAAGAATCGGATCGTGATTTCCTTTTCCACTCCATTTAAACAAAAGACTCCCATTAAACACCTGTTTTTCGCAGGTATGGTGGACATTTGGAAACAATTTTTCTAACAGTTCATGGAATTCATAAAACTTTGCTCTATCTGGATCAAATCTACTGGAAACAGTCTCCTTTTGAACCATTTCCGCCAAAGTCTTTCCATATGTCTTCGCTCTTTCATCGTTATCCAAGCTTACGACTGCTGTTCTAGCCGCGGTTGGTTTTAAAAGCATTGCGCGAAATAACACGACAGCAATCAATATCACTAAAATCAATAGAATGAGTCCTACTATTTTCATCTGTATCTATCTCCTTCGTCCAGGTTTTATAACTTTCCTTTTTTAAATAACACAAACCCAATTAAAAGTGCCAAACCGCCACACGGAATCATAAGTATACTTGTCTCATTGATAAGAGCAGGTATAAAAATACAAAGAAGTGCCATCAATCCTACAGGAACCACTGCAATCTTCGGACTCTTTGCAAAATATTTTAATCCCAAAGCTCCAAACAAAGCAGGAACCACGTTGTTGAATGCAGGAAGCAACGCTTCATTCTGCAACACCGGTTGAAGCGGTACAAGAAGTATTACTCCCGCCACAATCACCAATGTTGTTACGATGGCACTGGTAGCAATACTCAATGTAGAAACAATCTCATTTTCCGGCGTTCCCACCTCTGTACCTGCAATGTCCCTTGCATTCATAGCGCAAGGAATCTTCATATTCGTTACATTTCCTGTAATAAATGACAAATAACTTCCTGCCGTTCCAAGCATTGGCGTATAGATTAGGAATTCCACAATTGACATGGGATAATATACTGCTGCCACCTTTGCGAATCCTTTTAAAAACCCACCAATTTCAGGAGATACCCCGCAAGCAGTTCCCATAAAAAATGGCACTGCCACCAAAATAAGAATGACAGAAATCGTCATAATTTTTCCAAGTCTATGAAGGCTATTATTAAATTGTTCTAAGAATTGTTCTTTCTCATTCATTTCACATGCCTCCTATAAAATCATTCCAAAAAGGACTGCTGCTGCCATGGCAATCAGCATACTTGCCGCCAAACTAAAGTTTTCTAGAGCAGCCTTTCCTCTTTTCTGAATAAAATATTCAAAAACCGCCATAATCGCTGCCGCTACCGCTGCCACAAGAAGTGGCATAATGTCGGACCCCTCTCGAGGAATGGCTTTCCCTATGTAAGCACCAATAAATGTGCCACAAAGCCCGATAAACATCGCCGTAGTTGCATGGGCTCCAAATCCCGGTTTTCCATCAGATTTCTTCTTTGGATTAGACTGTACCTTTTTCAGATACTTCTTCAGGAAGAAGAGACAGCAAATCAATCCTCCTAAGATTCCCACCGTCATAACAAGTGCAATGGTGACAAAAGCTCCCGTGCTCAGTTCATCCAAGCGCAACCCCGAAAGTCCCACACTCTGTGCAGCAATCTCCGCAACATTCAACTCATACTGCAACGAACCTATTACAGAAAGTCTGAGCCACGAAAGTGGAACTCCCAATGTGCCGCTAAGTGCTATGACACCTAACAAAATGCTGATAGATGGTAAGAGCGTAAATGTGGCACTGGATATAATGGTCTTTTTCAAAATTTCTTTATCCATGCCAATCTTAATTCCCGCACGATAACTTTTCACTAAAAATACAACACACATCACCGTAATGTATGCCAAAACTAAACCTACAATCAGGTAAAACCATCCCGAATTTACCTGCGATAAATAATCACCCATGACGAGTTCCTCTCTTTCTCCGTTGTAAACATACACTTATTTTAACACTATTCTACTTGTATAGAAAGCAATAATTGCAAAAAGTGACGTAGCAAAATTCACTTTACTACGTCACTTGTGTTTCCTGTTACTTTATTGTTTTACTGCATTTTCCTTAAGTACCACGTCGTGTGCGCCACCCTCTACAATACTTACAGAAGAAACCAGTGTAATCTTCGCTTTTTCCTGTAATTCTGGAATAGAAAGTGCTCCACAGTTACACATAGTAGATTTTACTTTCATAAGGCTAAGTGCCACACCATCTTTTAAGTTTCCTGCATATGGAACATAGGAATCTACACCTTCCTCGAATTTGAGTTTGGCATCTCCACCAAGGTCATAACGTTGCCAGTTTCTAGCACGTGCACTTCCTTCTCCCCAATATTCTTTCATATATTGACCATTGATTGAAACTTTATTTGTTGGTGATTCTTCAAAACGTGAGAAGTATCTTCCCAACATAATGAAATCGCTACCCATTGCCAACGCAAGTGTCATATGATAATCGTGTACAATACCACCATCGGAACAAATCGGTACATAAACACCCGTTTCTTTGTAATACTCATCTCTTGCTTTTGCAACTTCGATGGTAGCCGTAGCTTGTCCACGTCCAATACCCTTTGTCTCACGTGTAATACAGATAGAACCACCGCCAATACCAACTTTTACGAAGTCAGCACCGCATTCTGCAAGGAAACGGAATCCTTCTGCATCTACAACGTTACCTGCACCTACTTTTACGGTATCGCCATAGTTTTCGCGAATCCATTGAATCGTCATCTTCTGCCATTCGCTAAATCCTTCACTGGAATCAATACAAAGTACATCCGCACCTGCTTCAATCAAAGCCGGCACACGCTCAGCAAAGTCTCTTGTATTGATACCTGCACCTACCACATATCTCTTTTCGCTGTCTAACAATTCGTTTACATTTGTTTTCTTAGACTCATAATCTTTTCTAAACACAAAGGAATCCAAATTGCCGTTAGCATCTACGATTGGAAGGGAATTTAATTTATTCTCCCAGATCACGTCATTTGCTTCTTTTAATGATGTTCCCACCGGTGCTGTCACTAGTTTCTCCAGTGGTGTCATAAATGTCTCCACTTTTGTATCCATTGACATACGAGATACACGATAATCTCTTTCTGTAACTACTCCAAGTAATTTCCCGTGAGGTGTTCCATCCGCTGTAACAGCCATAGTAGAATGGCCTGTCTTTGCTTTTAAATCCAGCACTTCCTGCAGTGTATTATCCGGAACCAAGTTAGAATCACTTGTTACGAAACCTGCTTTGTATGCTTTTACCTTACGTACCATTTCCGCCTGTGATTCGATGGTCTGAGAACCAAAAATGAAAGAAACACCGCCTTCTTTTGCCAATGCAATTGCCATCGTATCATTGGATACCGATTGCATGATAGCAGAAACCATAGGAATGTTTAATGAAATTGCCGGTTCTTCTCCTTTTTTGAATTTTACTAATGGTGTCTTCAAACTAACGTTTTGTGGTTGATGTTCTGCACCTGAATATCCTGGTACCAATAAATATTCGCTAAATGTGTGTGATGGTTCGCTGTAATAAAATGCCATGTCTCTTCTCTCCCCTTATTGATATTTTTGAATAACTTCCTCGTTTGTTTTCATTGCGGCTTCTTCCATCTCTTCTCGATGTTTTAGTAAGCCTTCCTTTATCTCCTCGTGTTTTACCGCCATAATCTGCAATGCAAGGTAGGCTGCATTCTTCCCACCGTTAATTGCTACTGTGGCAACCGGAATTCCCGGTGGCATCTGTACGATAGATAACAGAGCATCCATTCCGTCAAGCGTAGAGCCGGAAATCGGAACGCCGATAACAGGTAATACTGTCTGAGAAGCAACAACTCCCGGGAGCGCTGCCGCCATACCTGCTGCAGCAATGATTACCTCTGTACCATTTGTCTTTGTTTCGTCAATAAATGCTGATAAACCAGCGTGCGCACGATGAGCAGATAAACATCTTACATCTACCGCCACATTATAGTCTTTCAAAATCTCGATTGCTGGTTCTAACTTTGGTAAATCACTGGTAGAACCCATGATAATTGCTACTCTCATATTTACACCTCTCTAAAATAATCCTACGATTGTTCCCTCTTCGTCAATATCCATATTTACTGCCGCCGGAACTTTTGGAAGTCCAGGCATTCTCATGATATCTCCACTGATTGCTACAAGGAAGCCTGCACCTGTGTTTGGAATCAAATCACTGATTGTAACTGTGAATCCTTCTGGTCTTCCAAGTAAGGTAGGGTCATCTGATAAAGAATATTGTGTCTTTGCAACACAGATTGGAAGGTTTCCTAATCCTTGCTCTGTATATTTCTTTATCTTTGTAAGTACTTTCTTTGTAAATACCACATCGTCTGCACCATAAATTTCTTTGGCAACTGTCTTAATCTTGTCTTCAATAGAAAGTTCTAAACCATAAAGCGGTGCAAAGTTTGCTTCTTTTGTCTCTAAGATTTCCAACAATTTTTCTGCTAATTCGATTCCGCCATCTGCACCTTGTGCCCAAACTTTGCTGATTGCAACGTCCACGCCCTTGCTCTTGCAGATTTCATTCAGAAGTTGTAACTCTGCTTCTGTATCTGTCGGGAATGCATTGATTGCAACAACGCTTGGTAAATTGTATTTTGCAATATTTTCAATGTGTTTTTCTAGGTTTTCAATTCCTTTTCTAAGAGCTTCTAAATTCTCTTCTCCAAGGTCTTTCTTTGCAACGCCACCGTGCATCTTGAGTGCACGAACCGTTGCCACGATAACAACTGCATCTGGCTTTAATCCTGCCTGACGGCACTTGATATCCAAGAATTTTTCCGCTCCAAGGTCAGCTCCAAATCCAGCTTCTGTGATAGCATAATCGCCGAGTTTTAATGCAAGCTGTGTTGCCATAACTGAATTACAGCCGTGTGCAATATTTGCAAATGGACCACCATGTACAAATACCGGCGTGTGGTCTAATGTCTGCACTAAGTTTGGCTTAATTGCATCTTTTAATAATAAGGTAACTGCACCTGTTGCTTTAATGTCATCTACCGTTACAGGTTCTCCAGCGTGATTGTATGCTACAATCATGCGACCTGCTCTTTGTTTCAAATCTTCTAATGAAGTTGCAAGACAAAGAATTGCCATAACTTCACTTGCAACGGAAATATCAAATCCGTCTTCTCTTGGCACACCATTTACCTTGCCGCCAAGACCTACTACAATGTGTCTTAATGCTCTGTCATTCAAGTCCACCACACGTTTCCATACAATTTGTCTTGTGTCAATATCAAGCGGATTGCCTTGTTGAATGGAGTTGTCAAGCATTGCTGCAATTAAGTTGTTTGCCGTTGTAATCGCGTGAATATCACCTGTGAAATGAAGATTGATATCCTCCATAGGTACCACTTGGGCATAACCACCACCTGCAGCACCTCCTTTTACACCGAAGCATGGACCAAGGCTTGGCTCACGCATAGCCACGATAGATTTCTTTCCTAATTTATTTAACGCCTGAGACAAACCAATCATGGTAGTTGTCTTTCCTTCTCCTGCCGGAGTTGGGTTGATTGCCGTCACTAAAACGAGTTTTCCGTCTTTGTTGTCTTTTACTTTTGAGATTGCTTCCAATGAAATCTTAGCTTTGTACTTTCCGTAAAGCTCCAGGTCGTCTTCTACAAGACCTACTTGACTTGCGATTTCCTTAATTGGTTTCATCTGTGCACTCTGTGCGATTTGTACATCTGTTAACATAGTTTTCTTCCTCTCTTTCATTGCAAAGATTGTCCGATTGTTCCCTTCAGCACTTTTCTTCCTTTATGTAAAAAAAAGAAGCCAAAATTGCCGGACCTTTTGAGCCCAGACGGTCGACTCCTATTTTTATTATACTCCCTGTGGTCAATTCCACTTCCGTCAGTTGTATAATTGTAGGTATTTTAACACTATTAAAAGAAAAATTCAACACAACAAGTCAAAAAAAACAAAGATTTTCTCTTTATTGACGATTTCCGAAAAGGTGTGTAAAATAAAGGCATGGATGAGAGAACAAAAAAACAGATGGCAGACTCCATTCGCGGACTTCACCTACCGCGATTTAACGAACTGCCGGACGTAGGTTATTACTTAGAGCAGACCGTCACCTACATTAATCAGTGTATTGAACCTCTTGGCTGCGCCCCAATCACAAACGCTATGGTAGGCAATTATGCCAAGAAAAATGTAGTGCCAGGTCCTGTTAAAAAACTATATTACAATGAGCAAATTGCTCATCTATTGGTCATCGCCATTGTGAAAAACGTACTTTCCTTGGAGAATATTGGAAAATTATTTTGTATGCAGAAAGGAGTATATACAGATCAAGTTGCATACGATTATTTTTGCTCCGAATTGGAAAATATGTTGTTTTACACCTTTGGCGTGCGCGATGAAGTAGAAAAGGTGGGCGTAACAAATTCTGATTTAAAAGGGATGTTACGCGGAGTAATCATTGCTGTTTC
>JAZRON010000033.1:0-93939 GCA_045648725.1 Faecalimonas sp. | reverse complement strand
GCAGAAAGTGCTAATATCGGCATTGTGGACCGTATTTTCACTCGTGTAGGTGCATCTGATGACCTTGCTTCCGGCCAAAGTACCTTTATGGTGGAGATGACAGAGGTTGCCAATATTTTGCGAAATGCCACCAGTAAAAGTCTATTGATTTTGGACGAAATTGGCCGTGGTACCAGTACCTTTGACGGACTCAGTATTGCATGGGCAGTTGTAGAACATATTAGCAACAAACGACTTCTTGGCGCCAAGACCTTATTTGCAACCCACTATCATGAACTGACAGAATTGGAAGGAAAACTTGACAGTGTCAACAACTACTGTATTGCAGTGAAGGAAAAAGGAGACGATATAGTATTCCTTCGTAAGATTGTAAAGGGCGGTGCAGACAAGAGTTATGGTATTCAGGTAGCAAAACTTGCGGGGGTTCCGGATAGCGTTATCCAGAGGGCAAAGGAGATTGTAGATGAACTTATTGAAGCAGATGTTGCAACAAGAATTCGTGAGATTTCCGTACAATCCGGTGAGACAACAAAGAAACAAAAGAAGTATGACGAAGTGGATTTAGCTCAGATGTCTTTGTTTGACACGGTGAAAGACGATGACATTATCGAAGAATTGAAACAAATTGATGTGGCTCAATTAACACCAATCGAGGCACTTAATACTCTTTATAATTTACAAAACAAGTTAAAAAACAGATGGTAACATAGGAGCGTATTATGGCTAATATTCAAGTTTTAGACCAAATTACAATCGATAAAATTGCAGCGGGAGAAGTCATTGAAAGACCGGCATCCATTGTAAAAGAATTAGTGGAAAATGCAATTGATGCCGGTTCTACCGCTGTGACAGTGGAAATAAAAGAAGGTGGAATTTCCTTTATCCGCATCACAGATAACGGATGCGGTATTCCAAAAGAAGAAGTTCCACTTGCTTTCCTGCGTCACTCAACCAGTAAGATTCGTTCAGTAGAAGATCTTACCACGGTTGCAACTCTAGGATTTAGAGGTGAAGCTCTTTCTAGTATTGGTGCAATTGCACAAGTGGAACTCATTACAAAACAAAGAGATTCTATGCTTGGAACACGCTATCAGATAGAGGGCGGCGTAGAAAAAAGCATAGAAGATGCAGGTGCTCGGGACGGTTCGACATTTTTAATACGAAATATATTCTATAATACACCTGCAAGAAGAAAATTTTTAAAAACAGCCATGACAGAAGCAGGACATGTAAACGAACTTATGATTCGCCTTGCTCTGTCTCATCCAGAGGTGTCTTTTGAGTTTATAAATAATGGTCAGACTAAATTACATACTTCGGGAAATGGAAAGCCAAAAGATACCATTTACAGTCTGTTTGGTAGGGAGATTGCCATGAATCTTCTTCCTGTGGAGGCAGAATACGCAGGACTTAAGGTCACCGGATTTGTGGGGAAACCGTTGATCTCCAGAGGAAATCGAAACTATGAAAACTATTTTATCAATGGTCGTTATGTAAAAAGCAACATTATCGCAAAGGCCATTGAGGATGGCTATAAAGAGTTTATTATGCAGCACAAATATCCGTTTACCGTACTTCATTTTGAGGTGAATGGTTCTGATATTGACGTAAACGTGCATCCTACAAAAATGGAACTTCGTTTTAGCAATCAACAACAGGTTTATAACTTTGTGTTTGATGCAATTAAAGATGCTTTTGTGGAAAAGGAATTGATTCCGAAGGTAGAACTTCCTGAAGTGAAGATGCCAGTTGTGCAAGAACAGCATTCAGGAATTACACATCATACTCCAACAAAAACAGTTGTACCGACAAAAGCACCTCAGCAAGAAGAAAAAAATTTAGATTACTTCATGGGAAAGATGAAGGAACGTGTGGCTTCTTACCACAATCAAGCATCGCAGGCAGAAGTAAAAGATGTGCATGGTGTTTACAGGGCAGATTCGCAAATAAATCGCATTCGTGAAACTGTAAATTATGGGAAATCCTTAGAGACTAAACCTGTAGCAACACAAGTGGTTGAGAAATCTCAAGTCGATATGCCAAAAGTTGAAACTCCGGTTGCTGCAGAGCAGTTAAATTTGTTTGAAGAAAAACTTCTTACCAAAGAAGCAACTTTGGAACACAAAATCATCGGCCAATTATTTGACACCTACTGGCTTGTGGAATTTCATGAACAATTGTATATTATCGACCAACATGCAGCACATGAACGAGTTTTATATGAGAAAACATTGAAGGGTATGAAGACAAGAGAGTTTACCTCTCAATATTTAAGCCCACCGATTATCTTAAATCTAACTATGCAAGAAGAGGAAGTTTTAAAGACACATATAGACAACTTTGCAAACATTGGATTTGAGATTGAAACCTTTGGTGGTTCTTCATATGCAGTACGTGCAGTTCCTGATAATCTGTTTAGCATTGCAAAAAAAGATTTACTCATTGAAATGTTGGATAGCCTGGTGGATGGTATCAATTCATCAGTTGCACCGGATTTGATTGCAGAAAAAGTGGCATCCATGTCATGTAAAGCTGCGGTAAAAGGAAATTCCAGATTATCTCGCACTGAAGTAGAAGTTTTAATCGAGGAATTGTTGCAATTAGATAATCCATATCACTGCCCACATGGTAGACCAACCATTATTTCTATGACCAAACGAGAATTAGAAAAGAAATTCAAGAGAATTGTTTAGGAGAATTATGAAGAAACCGTTAATTATTTTAACAGGACCAACTGCAGTTGGAAAAACCAAAGCCTCTATTGGCTTAGCAAAAGCATTAAATGGTGAAATCATTTCTGCAGACTCTATGCAGGTATATAAATATATGGATATTGGTTCTGCCAAGATTCGTCCGGAGGAAATGGACGGTGTAAAACATTATCTGATAGACGAATTAGAGCCGGATGAAGAATTCCATGTAGTTCGTTTTCAACAGATGGCTAAAGCTGCAATGGAAAAAATCTATGCAAAAGGAAAAGTTCCCATTGTGGTAGGCGGGACAGGATTCTATATTCAGGCGCTTCTCTATGATATTGATTTTACAGAAAATGAAGAGGATACAGCTTACCGCACAGAATTAGAAATATTAGCAGAAGAAAAAGGTGCTGAGCACCTCCATGAAATGTTAAGAGAAGTGGATCCGGAATCAGCAGATGCAATTCATGCCAACAATGTGAAACGTGTGATTCGGGCATTGGAATTTTACAAATTAACCGGTCAAAAGATTTCGGAACACAACGAAAAAGAACGTGCAAAAGAGTCGCCATATGAGTTTTGTTATTTTGTTTTAAATGATGACAGGAAGCTTCTTTATGAACGAATTGACCTACGAATTGATAAGATGCTGGAAGAAGGATTATTAGAAGAAGTTGGGTCTTTAAAAAATAAAGGCTATACCAAAGATATGGTTTCCATGCAGGGTCTTGGATATAAAGAAATCCTAGATTATTTAAACGACGAATGTTCTTTAGAGGAGGCCGTTTATATTTTAAAGCGTGACACAAGACACTTCGCAAAACGTCAGCTTACATGGTTCCGTAGAGAACGAGATGTGATATGGGTTGACAAAAACAAATATGATCATGATGAAGATAAAATTTTGGATGTCATGTTGTCGTATGTAAAAGAAAGGATAAATACATCATGTTAGATACAAAAACAATGTATGAGGAATTGGGAATTTCTGAAAAGGTTTATTTATTTGGTGAACAGATAGAAGAAACCTTAAAAGATAGATTTGTCGATATTGATAAAGTTGCCGAATACAATCAATTAAAAGTAATTCGTGCTATGCAAGAATGTAAGGTGAACGAAGGTTGTTTTCACTATGCAAGTGGATATGGATACAGCGACCAGGGGCGTGATACCTTAGAAGAAGTATATGCCAAGACATTTCACACGGAAGCAGCTCTTGTTCGTCCACAGATTACTTGCGGAACACATGCTTTGGCACTTGCATTAAGTGCAAATTTGCGTCCGGGAGATGAACTGCTTTCTCCTGTAGGAAAACCTTATGATACTCTGGAAGAGGTGATTGGAATTCGTAATTCTAAAGGTTCACTTGCAGAATATGGAATCACATATAAACAAGTGGATTTATTAGAAGACGGTACTTTTGATTACGAAAACATAAAGAAAGCAATTAACGAAAAAACGAAATTGGTAACCATTCAACGTTCGAAGGGATATCAAACCAGACCAAGTTTTTCTGTTTCTCAGATAGGAGAATTGATTGCATTTGTAAAAGAAATCAAACCAGACGTAATCTGCATGGTAGACAACTGCTACGGTGAGTTCGTGGAAACGATGGAGCCAAGTGATGTGGGGGCAGACATGGTGGTAGGCTCTCTTATTAAAAATCCGGGCGGTGGACTTGCTCCGATTGGCGGTTATATTGCAGGGACAGAAGAGTGCATTGAAAATTGTGCATATAGATTGACCTCTCCGGGATTAGGGAAAGAAGTAGGGGCGTCTCTTGGTGTGATGCAGTCTTTCTTTCAAGGATTTTTCCTGGCACCGACAGTTGTTGCAGGAGCATTAAAAGGATCGATTTTTGCTGCAAATATTTATGAGAAATTAGGTTTTCCTGTAATTCCAAACGGAACAGAAAGCCGTCACGATATTATTCAGGCAGTTACCTTTGGTTCACCAGAGGGAGTGATTGCTTTCTGCCAGGGAATTCAAGCCGCTGCACCGGTGGACAGTTATGTGACTCCGGAGCCATGGGATATGCCGGGGTATGACAGCAAGGTAATTATGGCAGCTGGTGCATTTGTACAAGGTTCTTCCATTGAACTTAGTGCGGATGGCCCGATTAAACCGCCGTATGCAGTGTACTTCCAAGGAGGACTTACTTGGGAACATGCTAAGTTTGGAATTCTAATGTCACTGGAAAAGTTGGTGCAAAAAGGAATTGTTACATTACCGGAATAAAGAGGGATTAATATGAATACAAAACGTGTCATAATTGTTGGCGGAGGTGCTTCCGGTTTGGTTGCCGCAATTTGCGCAGCCAGAGGCGGTGGGGAAGTTACCATTATTGAACAGAAAGATAAATTAGGTAAGAAGATACTGTCTACCGGAAACGGAAGATGTAATCTAACAAATGAATATATGGATTTGAAATGCTTTCGCGGTGATGATACGTCTATTGTTTCAAGTGTATTAGAACAATTTGGATACAAAGACACCCTTTCGTTTTTTGAAGAATTAGGAGTGATTCTGAAAAACAGACAAGGTTACATTTATCCGATTTCTGATCAGGCATCTACCATTTTAGATGTACTTTGTTATGAAATAAAAAGACTGCGTGTAAATGTAGTTTTAGAGGAAACGGTAGAAACTATTAGAAAAGAATCCAACGAATTTTTAATAATTACCAATAGAAGTTCCTATGCTTGTGATGCGGTCATCTTGGCCACAGGTGGAAAAGCTGCATCTGTTTTAGGGTCTGATGGCAGTGGATATAGGCTTGCAAAATCATTTGGACATACAATTTCTAACGTAGTGCCTGCTTTGGTGCAGCTTGTTGGCAAGGGAAATTATTTTAAACAGGTTTCCGGTGTGAGAACAAATGCATCTGTCAACTTGTTTGTAGATGAAGAATGTGTTGCCACGGATACAGGTGAATTACAGCTTACAAATTATGGTATTTCGGGAATTCCAGTGTTCCAAGTCAGCCGTTATGCAGCAAAAGCACTACACGAAAAAAAATCGGTCTTTGCAGAAATTGATTTTCTTCCAACCATGTGTGAAGAAGAATTGAAAAATTTTATTTCTGACAGGAAGAAACAACACGGGGAACGCTTGGCAGCGGAATTCTTTATTGGAATGTTACACAACAAGCTGGCAACCATGCTCCTAAAAGAAGCATATATACCAGCTCATATTTCTGCTAATGAAATCAGAGAAGATAAGTGGAACAAATTATTGGAATTAATAAAGCATTTTAATATTGAGATTGTGGACACAAATTCCTTTAAACAGGCTCAGATTTGTGCAGGTGGGGTACATACCGATGAAATAGATGGTGATACTATGGAATCTATCTATGAGAAAAATTTGTATCTCACAGGTGAACTTTTGGATGTAGATGGAATCTGTGGAGGTTATAATTTGCAATGGGCATGGGCAACCGGTTACATTGCAGGAAAGAATGCAGCGAAAGGAATGTAATATGCTTCGAATTGGACAATTAAAACTAGCGCCAAATCACAGCGAACAGGACCTGTTAGAAAAAATAGCAAAAACACTTCGCATTTCAGAAATAGATGTGAAAGAATATCACATAAAGAAAAAATCAATTGATGCAAGAAAAAAAACATTGCTTCAGTTTGTTTATACTGTTGATGTAGAAGTTGTGAACGAGGCAGGAGTTTTAAAAAAACAAAAAGGTGCCCAGGTTACCATTGCAAAAGATAAAATATATGAATTTCCCGGGTTTGGCACTCAGATCATGAATCATAGACCGATTATCATCGGAAGTGGCCCTGCAGGACTTTTCTGTGCATACCTTCTTGCAGAACAGGGGTTTAAACCAGTGGTTTTTGAACGTGGTGCTTCTGTGGAAGAACGCCAAAGAGATATTGAGGAATTTTGGGAAACAGGTGTGCTAAATCCAAGTTCCAACGTGCAATTTGGCGAGGGTGGTGCAGGTACTTTTTCAGATGGAAAATTAAATACAGGGGTAAAAGACCCTGTGGGGCGCAATCAGAAAGTGTTAGAAATTTTTGTTGAAAACGGAGCGCCGGAAGAGATTCTGTATTTAAACAAACCACATATTGGCACAGATATTCTAATTTCTGTTGTTAGAAATATGCGAAATAAGATTTTAAATTGGGGTGGAGAAATCCATTTTCACAGCCAAATGACAGATTTCGAACTGAAAAATGATAAGTTAAGATCGGTTACGGTTTTGTCAGAGGGAAAAGAAATTGTTGTTCCTGCAGAAACCTTGGTTCTCGCCATAGGACATAGCGCAAGAGATACATTTTCCATGTTGTATGAAAAAGATATGCCGATGAACGCAAAGGCATTTGCGGTAGGTGTTCGTGTAGAACATCCGCAAAAATGTATCGATGATTCACAATATGGAAAGGATTGTCCATATGAACTACCTAGTGCAGATTACAAGGTGGTTACAAATCTGGAGAACGGAAGAGGGGTATATTCCTTCTGTATGTGTCCGGGAGGTTATGTGGTGAACGCTTCTTCAGAAGAAGGACTTCTTGCTGTAAATGGAATGAGTTATCATGCCAGAGATGGTCAAAATGCAAATAGTGCAATCATTGTAACTGTTACGCCTGAAGATTATGGGGCAAATCACCCTTTGGACGGTATGTATTTTCAGAGAACTTTGGAGAAAAGAGCCTATGAGGAAGGAAAAGGTGGGATTCCTGTTCAACGTTTTTCAGACTTCTGTGCAAATAGAGTCACCGAGAAATTGGGCCATATTGTACCCCAAATCAAGGGGGCATATAGTCTTGCCAATGTTAGAAACATTTTTCCAGATGAAATTGCATCCTCCATTGAATTCGGAATAAAATCGTTCGACAAACAAATACAAGGTTTTTCTAATGATGATGTGATTTTGTCGGGTGTAGAAAGTCGAACATCCTCACCAATCCGAATCCTCCGAAATGATCGGTTTGAAATTGAAAATACAGGGATTTATCCTTGTGGAGAAGGTGCCGGATATGCAGGTGGCATTACCTCAGCTGCAATGGATGGTATGAAGGTGGCTGAAAGTATTGCCAAAGAATTTCTCCCTTTCGACAAAATGGAACCTACTTTCTTCAAAAAAAATTAATGCAGTTACCCTATACACTATTTTTAAATTATGTTAAAATAAATAAAGTTTGTGAAACAGAGAGGTGGAGTACGAATGAAAAGAATCGGTAATAAAAACGGATGGGTGTTATTATTATTAATGCTTGCGGGAATTGTCTTGGGAAGCTTTGTTGCAACCCTTACACAAGATATGGCAGGTTTTCATTGGCTGAGTTTTGGTCAATCCTTTGGTTTGGATAGCCCTATTGTTTTAAATTTAGGAATTCTTGTGATCACATTTGGGTTGACAATTAAGATTACCATTGGAAGTATCCTGGGTCTGTTGCTTGCAGCAATTATCTATCGTTTTATATAAATTGGGTGTGCCAAATAAGTCTACATAATGGCATGAGACATACATGTAAAATTAAAGAGATGTCGGAAGAGGAGCGTCCTTATGAAAAATGTTTGCAACATGGAGCAACACACTTGTCAGATATAGAGTTACTGGCAGTGCTGCTTCGGACAGGCATTAAAGGGATAAATTCTCTGGAATTGGCTCAAAGCATTTTACAAACATCTTCAGGGGAGAGCAGTATTTTAAATATACATCAGCTCACCCTGCAAAAATTAAAGAAAATGAAAGGAATCGGCACTGTAAAGGCGATTCAAATCATATGTCTTTCTGAACTTGCAAAAAGACTTGCAAAAACAAGTGCAAAGGAAGGACTTATTTTCAGTCTGCCGTCCACAATTGCAGACTACTACATGGAAGAGATGCGTCATCAGAAGCAAGAACAAATGAAGCTTCTGATGCTGAATACGAAGACAAAGTTAATTGGAGAGACAGATATTTCAAAGGGAACGGTAAATGCCTCCCTTATTTCTCCAAGAGAATTATTTATAGAGGCTCTGGAGTGTAATGCAGTATCTATTATTTTGCTGCACAATCATCCCAGTGGCGATCCTACGCCAAGTGAAAGTGATGTATTATTCACAAAAAGAGTCAAGGAAGCCGGTGATCTAATCGGTATTGAACTGTTAGATCACATTATTATTGGAAATAATTGTTATATTAGTTTTGCCGAGCAGCAGATGATATGACATTGAAAGGATATCCCATGTTTGGTAATATTTATGGACTTGATCTTGGAACTTATGAAGTTAAGGTTTATGATAAAAAACAAGATGCAATTTGGAAAGAAAAAAACACCATTGCTATTCGTAATAAAAAAGAAATTTTTTCCGTAGGTGATGCAGCTTACGAAATGTATGAAAAAGCCCCTTACAATATTGAGATTGTATTTCCTATGAAAGAAGGGGTTATATCTCGTTTCTATGACATGCAGTACCTGTTGGAAAATCTTTTAAAAAAAGGACGACCTTTTATACGTGGCTCAAAGTATGTAATTGCAGTTCCGACTGATGTGACAGAAGTTGAAAAAAAAGCATTTTATGATTTGGTTATTCATTCTTCAGCCAGAGCAAAAGAAGTACGAATTGTGGAGAAATGTATAGCAGACGCCATAGGTCTAGGATTACCTATACAAACTTCCCCGGGTATGTTTATTGTAAACTTGGGCGGAGAGACTACGGAATTATCTGTGATGGCATCGGGAGGGGTGGTTCTAAATCGTATATTGAAGATTGGTGGCAATATGTTGGATCAATCTATTGTGAATCACATTCGGTATACAATGGATTTTCTCACCGGACGGCTTACAGGGGAATCACTTCGCAAACATTTTGGTATTTGTAATGAAAAACAATCCTCAACATTAAAAGTATCAGGACGTAATCTGATTTCAGGGATTCCTGAACTTAGAGATGTTCCGGTAAGCATTGTACGTACAGCTATGAAAGAATCTTTGGAGACTTGTGTTAAGGAAATTAAAGTCTTATTAGAACGTACTCCACCAGAAGTTTTGCATTCTATTCAACGAAGTGGAATCTATCTCACCGGTGGTCTTGCCAATCTAACAGGACTTTCTCAATACATAGAAGGTTATATTGGCTTAAAGGTAAATACTATTCCTGAACCCGAGCTTTGTACGATAAAAGGATTAAAACAGATTATTCAGTCGAAAGAATTGAAACAGTTAACTTATTCAATGTTAGATGAAAATTATGGGTGGATGAAATAAAATGAAAAGAAACAATCAAACAGCATTTACAAGTAAATACTGGCTGCTTACAATTTGTATCATCTGTGTTATTTTAATGGGATTATCCTTGAAAACAGATGGGGTGAACGGACCATTGCGTACTATTGCCAATTTTACCATTGTTCCAATGCAAAAAGGCATGAACACCATTGGAATGTGGATGAATGACTTTACGCAGAATTTTGAAACACTCCAAGAGGTTCGGGCCGAAAACAAAGAACTTCAAGAAAAAGTGGATGATTTGACCGTAAAAAATAACATGTTACAGCAGGAAAAGCATGAACTAGAACGCTTAAGAGAGCTATTTGCATTAGACCAAAAGTATGGTGAATACAAGAAGGTAGGTGCACATATTACAGCAAGTGATTCTGGAAATTGGTTTCATTCCTTTATTATTGATAAAGGTGAAAAGGATGGAATTGCAGTTGATATGAATGTTATGGCAGGCGCAGGTTTGGTAGGTATTGTTACAGAGGTAGGGCCTAATTGGTCAAGGGTTCGCTCCATTATTGACGATGCAAGTAATGTAAGTGCTTTAGTTTTATCCACTTCCGACAAATGCATCATAAGTGGAGACTTAACTTCCATGCAAGAGGGGCGCATTCCATTTGAACAACTGGCAAACAACGATTCTGTAATTGAAGTAGGAGAGCAGATTGTCACCTCACACATCAGCAGTAAATATTTGCCGGGAATTTTAATTGGTTATATCAGTGAGATTGAAGTGGATGCCAACAATCTAACGCGTTCAGGCTATATTACACCGGCAGTGGATTTCCAACATTTACAGGAGGTCCTCATAATTACTTCAACAAAAGAACAGTTATTGGCAGAATAATCTAAAAAAAGGAGGCAAAGGATGAATAAAATAAAAAGACCACTCATTACAATTATGATTGTAATAGTTTGTTTTTTACTAGAATGTACCGTGTTCCAAAGTTTGTCTTTTGCGTCAATCACACCGAATCTGTTGATTATTGTGACTGCCTCTTTTGGGTTTATGCGTGGAAAGAGAGAAGGGATGTTAGTTGGTTTTTTGTCTGGACTAATCGCAGATATCTTTTTCGGTGAACTTATTGGCTTCTATGCCTTAATTTATACAGTATTAGGCTATTTAAATGGCTTTTTCAAACGAATTTTCTATCCGGAAGACATAAAACTACCATTATTTTTGATTGGAATAAGTGACTTTCTGCTGGGAAATGCAGTGTGTGTGTTTATGTTTGTAATGAGAAGTAAGTTTGATTATTTTTATTACTTAGGACACATTATTCTTCCGGAATTAATTTATACAATTTTAATTACATTAGTGCTATATCAAATCATTTTGCAAATAAATCAAAAATTAGAAGCAGAAGAAAAAAGGAGTGCAAGTAAATTTGTTTAGTAGTTTAAAAGAATATATTGCAGATATTTTTAAATCCAGATTGATCGTATTGATATTGGTCTTCTGCACACTGTTTTTTATTATTATTCAAAGACTCTTTACCCTGCAGATTGTAGATGGCGAAGACTATCTGGAGAATTATACATTAAAAATCAGAAAACCCATAGAAGTACAGGGAACCAGAGGTAATATCTATGACAGAAACGGAGAAATATTAGCCACAAACCGTTTGGCATATTCTGTTCAGATTGAGGACAATGGTTCTTATGAGGATAATGAGCAGAAAAATAAATTGATAAACGAGACCATTAATCGTGTTATCGACATTGTAGAGTCTCATGGCGACCAGATTGTCAATGACTTTGGAATTGTATTAGAAAATGATCAATATCAATTTTTATATGCAGAGGGCACCCGACGCCTTCGATTTCTTGCAGACATCTATGGTCATGCCACCATTGAGAAGCTGTCTGAGAAGGAAAAAAATTCCACACCGGATGATGTCATGGAATTTTTGTGTGCAAACAAACGAAAAACCAGTACAGGAACTTCCTATGGTTTTGGAATTGACCAGAATAAATATGCCAAACCACGAGTTCTTCAACTGGTAACTATTCGTTATGGAATGCATTTGAATAGCTATAAAAAATATATTCCTGTTACAATCAGTTCCGATGTCAGCGATGAAACTATGGCCGAAATCATGGAAACGCTATATGATTTGCAAGGAATCAGCATTGGGGAAGAATCTTTAAGAGAGTATCCTGATAGCAAATATTTTGCCTCTATATTAGGATACACGGGAAAAATTTCTCAAGAAGAATATGATGCTTTATCAAAAAAACAACAGGAAAAATATGCAATTACAGACATTGTAGGAAAAGCTGGAATTGAACAGTTGATGGATGAATACTTGCAAGGTGAAAAAGGGGAAGAAATTGTATATGTAAACAATGTTGGTAAAGTGATAGAGAGCGAAATTATCAAAAAGCCAAAAGCTGGAAATGATGTATATTTAACTATTGATAAAAATTTGCAAATAACGGCATACAAATTAATCGAGGAAAAATTGGCTGGCATTATTTTGAGAAAAATGTCTAATACATTAGATTATACAAGAAATCCAGATGGAAATGCCTCAGATGTGATTGTACCTATTGGAGATATCTATTATTCGTTTATAGGAAATGAAATTTTAGATACGGAACGATTTGCGCATGAAAATGCAACCTCCACAGAACGTTCTGTATATAACGCATTTAGTGTCAGACAGGAGTCTGCCATAAATCATATAATATCCAATCTTGAATCAGCATCTTCGCCTGTGTATAAAAGACTTTCAAAAGAAATGCAGGCTTATATGCATTACATTTCTTCAGAGTTGTTGACTTCTAAAACCAACATACTTATAAAAGACAAGATTGATGTGAACAACGAAGTGTACCAATCATGGTTGAATGAGGAAATAAATTTGTATACTTATCTAAACCATGCAATTTCACAAAATTGGATTGATACGTCTGTAGTACAAGCATATGTGGAAGGAGAAGGAAAATATTCCGATTCAGGTGAATTATATCAAGGGATTTTGAGATTTCTGGAAGATTATTTAAAAACGGATTATTCTTTCGAAAAATTAGTATATCGCTACATGGTAAAAGACGGAAGTATTTCCGGTACACAGATTTGTTTGCTTCTATATGATCAAGGGATTTTGGCACCGGATGATACACAGTATAATCGTTTGATTTCAGGATATAGTCCATATGAGTTTATTCGTTCCAAAATTCAGAGTTTGGAAATCACACCGGGACAATTAGGAGTAGAACCATCCACTGGTTCCTTTGTTATGACAGAAGCAGCAACAGGACGGTCATTGGTATGCGCTTCTTATCCGGGTTACGACAATAACCGATTAGCAAACTCAATGGATACGGATTATTATAATCAGCTGTATGCTAGCACATCCAATCCATTATACAATAAAGCAACACAGGAATTAACGGCACCTGGATCTACATTTAAAATGGTTTCCTCAGTTGCAGGTTTAGAGGAAAGTATTATTTCTGGTGGATCACTAATAGGGTGCAGCGGTCCATACAACAATATTTCACCAAGTCCCAAATGTTGGATTTATCCGGGTGGACATGGCAGTTTGAACGTGGTACAAGCAATCGGACATTCCTGCAATAATTTTTACTATGATGTGGGCTTTCGTTTGGGACTACTATCAGATGGAACCTATTCTTCTGACCAAGGTATTGATAGAATATCAAAATATGCAGAGATGTTCGGTTTAGGAGAAGTATCCGGTTTGGAAATTCCGGAACGTGAACCTCAGATTAGTGATGAAGATGCTGTACGTTCCGCAATTGGACAAGGCTCCCACATTTATTCCACAAGTCAACTGGCAAAGTATGTGACCGGTATTGCCAATAAGGGTACTGTATATGATCTTACTTTGCTTTACAAAGTGACAGATGTGGACGGAAATGTTATCAAAGAGTTTGAACCAAGTGTTTACAAAGAAATTCAGGAAGATGAAATCAGTCAGAGTACATTTAACCTTATCCATAATGGTATGGATTATATGGTAGAAAAAGATACCCGTTTTGCAAAAGTACGTGCAGCAGGTGTGCAAATGGCCGGAAAAACAGGTACTGCACAGCAGAGTAATACTCATGCAGACCATGTACTTTTTGTGGGATATGCACCTAGTGCACAACCGGAAATTGCTTTCAGTTGTCGTATCGCCAACGGTTATAGTTCCGGTTATACTGCTGATATTGGACGGGATATGGTTCTAAAATACTATGCTTTAGCAGAAGATTCAGAATTAGTTACAGGAAGCGCATCTTCCCTTGGAGTTGAAACACACGGAGACTAATTACAGAACACTTCATACCAAAGATAAATACAAAGATATCACTTATTACGAATCGAAATGATAGGAGGATTTAAAAATGGGAGAAGTGATCGTTATCACATCAGGTAAAGGTGGTGTAGGCAAGACAACAACAACTGCAAATATTGGAGCTGGTCTTGCTAAATTAAACAAAAAAGTGGTAGTAATTGATACGGATTTGGGATTGAGAAATTTAGATGTTGTTATGGGGCTTGAAAATCGTATCGTATATAATCTGGTAGATGTAATTGAAGGTAATTGCAGAATGAAACAAGCGTTAATTAAGGATAAACGTTATGAAACGCTTTATTTGTTACCGTCTGCCCAGACAAAGGATAAGACCGCCATCTCACCTGGACAGATGAAAAAATTAACAGAAGAATTGACAGAAGAGTTTGATTATGTATTATTGGATTGTCCTGCAGGGATTGAACAAGGTTTCCAAAACGCCATTGCAGGTGCAACCAGAGCAATTGTGGTCACAACTCCGGAGGTTTCTGCAATTCGAGATGCCGACCGAATCATTGGACTATTGGAAAAGCATCAAATAAAACAACTTGACTTAGTGATTAATCGCATTCGTATGGATATGGTAAAACGTGGCGACATGATGTCTGTAGAGGATGTCTCTGAAATACTTGCAATTCATTTGCTAGGCGTTTTGCCGGATGACGAACAAGTTGTGGTTGGAACAAACCAAGGAGAACCAGTCATCGAATTGGATTCTTTGGCGGGAAAAGCATATTATAATATCTGCCGAAGAATTACTGGAGAAAACGTTCCATTTTTAAATCTAAGTGCAAATACGGGTGTCTTCAAAAAAATCTCCCGCATGTTTAAGGGTCATTAGGAGGTAAGAAGATGGGCGTATTTGAGACAAAGAAGAAAACTTCCTCTGTTTTTATTGCAAAAGATAGGTTGAAAGTATTACTTGTTTCAGACCGCGTAAACTGTACACCCGATGCGTTAGAGAAAATTAAACTTGAATTGTATAAAACTGTTTCAAAGTACATTGATGTAACACCTCAAGAATTTGATGTGAAAATCAGCCGTACAAACATACATATTAAACTTACAGGAGAAGATTCGTGAACTCTTTGAAAAATATTTTTAAAAAATATCATTTGAAAGATTACAATTTCACACTTATCATTGCAGTCGTGCTTCTATCTACCATAGGAATTCTCGCCGTAGGGAGTGCGTTGCCGTCTGCACAAGGCAAACAGATTCTGGGAATACTCTTGGGACTCGTTGTAATGGTGATTATTTCCCTTGTTGATTACAATTGGGTTCTGGAATTTCATTGGATTATATATGGACTGAACCTTGTATTGTTATTGTGGGTTGAGTTTTTTGGTGTAGAATACAATGGAGCAAAACGGTGGATTGACTTAGAATTCACCACCTTACAGCCATCGGATTTTACAAAGATTTTTATGGTTTTGTTTTTTGCTAAATATCTAATGGACCATGAACATCAAATGAAGGAGCCAAAAACAATTGTGAAAGCAATACTATTTATGCTTCCGTCCTTGTATTTGATTGTAACACAACCAAACCTATCCAATACCATATGCATTGCAGGTATTTTCTTTGTGTTACTTTACCTTGGAGGTCTTGATTACAAAATTGTAGGGTCTGTAATGGCAATTGGGATTTCCGGAATCATTATATTTTTAATGTTTCTATCTTATGCCGAATCTGCTGACTTACCTTTTTTACAGGGATATCAACTGGAGCGTATCCTTGCATGGCGATATCCTGAAGAATATGCAACCTCTACAGGTCTTCAGCAACAGAATTCCATTATGGCAATTGGTTCTGGACAATTAAGTGGAAAAGGATTGAATAACAACTCCTTTACATCTGTGAAAAACGGAAACTTTTTGATTGAATCGGAAACCGACTTTATCTTTGCAATTATAGGTGAAGAATTAGGATTTGTGGGTTGTTGTATTGTAATATTTTTGTTATTATTAATAATCATACAATGTATTCGTATTGGTTCAAAATCACAAACACTTGCAGGTCAGATTATCTGCGGTGGAGTAGCAGCGATGATTGGAATACAAAGTTTTATCAACATGGGTGTGGCAACCGGTGTATTACCAAATACAGGGTTATCTCTGCCATTTGTAAGTGCAGGGTTAACTTCCGTTGTATGTTTCTACATGAGTATTGGTTTCGTTTTAAACATTGGCCTACAGCCTAAGAAGTATTAAAAGGAGTCGAGAGAATGAATATAGGACTAATCGCACACGATTCAAAAAAAATTTTGATGCAAAATTTTTGCATTGCATATAGAGGGATTTTGTCCAGGCATGAATTATTTGCCACAGAGACTACCGGACGCTTAGTAGAAGAGGCTACAAACCTCACAATTCATAAATTTTTAGCCGGTCATTTAGGTGGTATGCAACAATTGGGAAGTCAGATTGCTCAGAACAACCTAGATGCATTAATTTTTTTACGGGATCCAATGGCCCCAAAGCCACACGAACCAAATGTAAATGATGTGGTTCGTTTGTGTGATGTTCACAATATTCCAATGGCTACAAATCTTGCCACAGCAGAATTATTAGTTCTCGCAATTGATAGAGGAGATTTAGATTGGCGTGAAATGTATAAATAAAAGACGAAGACAGAAAAGAATAAGAAACAGGCTACTTATTATCCTGTTATTCATTATTATATTTGGCGCATTGTTTCTGTTATATCTACAGAACAAGCCTTCTGTAACATACTATGAAGGTGAAAATTATAAGGGAAAACTATATCAAATGCCATTAACCGTAGATTCCCTTTGTGTTGCAAATGATAATGTTGCATGGGATGGATTTTCTACAGACGATGAATTGCATGCAGCAGCGTTATTTCATTTAAATGAAAATGATGTGGTTTATGCCAACGACATCCATGAACGCATTTATCCTGCAAGTACCACTAAGATTCTAACAGCTTATCTTGCATTAAAATATGGAGAATTGACTGATATCATTACCATTAGTGAGAATGCCGTAGGCGTCCCACTAGATTCCTCCCGAGCAGGGCTTAGACAAGGAGACCAAATTAGTTTGGAAGTACTGTTATATAGTTTGATGCTTCCGTCCGGGAATGATAGTGCAGTTGCAATTGCCGAGTATATTTCAGGAAGCGAAGAGGCTTTTGCTGAACTTATGAATCAGGAGGCTGCAAGAATAGGAGCTACAAACTCCAATTTTGTAAATGCTCATGGATATCAAGATGAAAATCATTACACAACCGCATATGATTTATATTTGATTTTTAATGAATGTGTAAAATACGAAAAATTTTTAGAAATCATATCATCTTCTCAATATGAAACAAGAATCACACAGAAAAATGGTACGTATAGAGAAGTATTATGGAGGCAATCCAATCAATATATCAATGGTGGACGCCAGGTTCCTGATGGACTTATTGTAGTAGGAGGCAAAACCGGCACAACAGATGAGGCTGGTGCATGTTTAATTCTTTACACAAAAGAAGGAGAGAATAATCCATATATATCAATTATAATGGGTGCTGACAACAAAGGAATTTTATATGATAATATGAGTGAATTAATTGCATCAATTCCAAGGAACAAATAGAAGAGAGGGCTCTCATGAGAGAACCCTCTTTATGATATTATGTGCTATTCATCTTTCATACTGCCGATACGACCATAGAGACTGATTAAATAAAGTCCACTAAGTCCTACCAGTGTATACACGATTCTTGAAAGCCAACTAAGGTTCCCAAATAAAAATGCAACCAGGTCAAAGCGAAATACGCCAACCAAGAGCCAGTTAATTGCTCCGACAATCACAAGTGTTAATGCAACATTGTCACACCATTTCATGCCTGTTTCCTCCTTCATGAAAATATTTCTATGTTAAGTATGAGCAGGAACATGCAGAAATATACAGTCAAAGGAAAATTTATTTATGAATCAAAATGTATTGTATAAAAAATATTCGGAGTATCTCCGAGAAAAATATGGTGAAAAAGTATACAAACTTCCAATCAATCTGCCGATTACATGTCCCAATCGGATACATGGTTCCGGCTGTAGTTTTTGTGCGGATGTGGGTACGGGATTTGAGGCAATGGAGAATACAATTCCTGTTGCAACACAGTTGGAGACCACAAAAAAACTTATAACTCAGAAGTATAAAGCAAAAAAATTCATTGCTTACTTTCAAAATTACACCAATACATTTATGCCGTTGGAGCAATTTCGCAATTATATCTATGAAGCGGCAAAATGTCCGGATATTGTTGAAATATCTATATCAACACGCCCGGACTGTATTCAAAATTGCTATTTGGATGTCCTAAAGGAGGTTCAAGAACAATTTTCAATCGCAATTAATATTGAACTGGGACTACAAACGGTAAACTATCACACACTGGACTTTATAGAGCGTGGTCATAGCCTTGCAGAATATCTAGATGCGGTTTTACTTATAAAGCCTTATGGATTTACCATCTGCACACATATCATTCTAAATTTGCCGGGTGATACGATTCGGGATTCCATTGAGACTGCCAAAATCCTATCTGCTTTGCATATAGATATTGTAAAATTACATTCTTTATATATTGCTAAAAATACCAAGTTGTGCAAGCAGCATGAAGATGGTACAATACAATTATGTACAAAAGAAGAATATCTCAATCGTTTGATTGCTTTTCTGGAGTATTTGTCTCCAGACATTGTTATAGAAAGGTTGTTTAGCCGTGTTCCGGAGGAAGATGCTGTGTTTTCCAATTGGGAAACCAGTTGGTGGAAATTACAGGATGAGTTTATAGATAGAATGACTCTTCAAGACAGTTACCAAGGAAAGAACTATGACTACCTAAATGGAAGTGCTTTCAAGAAACTAGTATAGGAGGTGGAGGATTTGGCAACAAATACCAACCAATCCGGTGAAAAAGAATCCAATATTTTGAAATTCAAAAAGAAACAACAATTAAATATCGGAATCATTATTTTCGGTATCATTTTTATATATTTGGTGGCTACAGTTGTTATGTATATTACTGCGCCACATATTACCATTTACGAAGTGCGTCAAGGATCTATTTTAAAAGATAACGCCTATACAGGATTGGCTATTCGAGATGAAATAGTAGTACAAGCCACAGAAAACGGCTATATTAACTATTATGTCCAAGATGGCAGCAAGGTAAAAGTAGGCTCCAATATTTATACTTTATCAAATGACAAGCTTGTTTTTGATGATTTGACTTCAGAAGAGGAATTGGAACTCACCTCAGAAGAAGAACGTGCAATTACACGAAGAATTGAACAATTTAACCACGATTACCAGGAGGGAAGCTTTTTAGATACATATCATTTCAAAGAAGAACTTAAAGGTTCCCTTGGAACCATGACCAGTCATAGCAGACTGGACCAATTGGCTAATCTGCTAAGTCAAGGTAACGTAGATGGAATCAATGTATATTCTGCAGCTGACGATGGCGTTGTTATTTATTCCATTGATGGCATGGAAGGTTTGACAATTGATACTGCATCTGTTGATCATTTAAATAAATCAAAATACAAAAAAACGGAGTTTGCAAACAATTCACACATTCAATCCGGTGACTCCATTTACAAAATTATTACAGATGATGAATGGACACTTATGTTGGAATTAAACGAAGAAACTGCAAATCTGCTTAGGGAAAAACAGGATGTAAAAGTACACTTTACCAAAGATGACCAGACATTGTGGGCAAGTTTTGCCATGAATACCATTGATGGACGTCATCTGGCGTATTTAACATTTCAAAATTCAATGGTACGTTATGCCTCAGAGCGTTATCTAGATATAGAACTTATTCTAGAAGATGAAACAGGACTTAAAATTCCTAAAACTGCAGAGACAGAGAAAGAGTTTTATGTTGTTCCGAAGGCGTATATTACTCAAGGTGGAAATAGTAGTGACAGTGGTGTACTTCTGCAGACTGTAGATGAGGATGGAGAACCCATTACAGCCTTCCAAACTGTGAATATTTACTATGAAGATGAAGAAATTGTGTATCTGGACCCAAATGAGTTTCAAAAACACAATACTATTTTAAAACCGGAATCCAATGAAACCTATCATTTATCAGAAAAGCGTACTCTGAAAGGGGTATATTGCATCAATAAAGGCTATGCTGTGTTTAAGCAAATTCACATTTTGTGTGAAAGCGATACTTACTACATCGTGGAAGAAGGAAATAGTTACGGATTGTCCAATTATGACCATATTGCCTTAGACAGTACAAATATAAAAGAAAATGATGTTGTATTTTAAAGGAGAGATATAGGAATGTTAGCAGAAAATCTACAGAATGTAGAAAATCATATTCAAGCAGCTTGTGCTCGTGCAAATCGTGTTCGGAGCGAAGTCACTCTAATTGCAGTTAGCAAGACAAAGCCTGTTCCCATGCTAGAGGAAGTATATGCAGAAGGTATACGATACTTTGGAGAAAACAAAGTACAGGAATTAACGGACAAATACGATAAACTTCCCGATGATGTAAAGTGGCATTTGATTGGACATTTACAACGTAATAAAGTGAAATATATTGTTGATAAAGTTGACTTGATTCATTCAGTGGATTCTGTGCGACTTGCTGAAACCATTGAACAAGAAGCAGCAAAAAAAAATGTGATTGTCCCTATTTTAATCGAAGTCAATGTGGCGGAAGAGGAGAGTAAGTTTGGTTTAAAAGTAAACGAAGTGATGAGCGTCATTGAGGAAATCTCTAAATTTTCACATATTCGAATCAGGGGCCTCATGACAATTGCGCCATATGTCGAAAATCCAGAAAAAAATCGGCCTGTTTTTGCACGTTTGCGAAAATTATCTGTTGACATCGCAGAAAAAAACATTGATAATGTTAGTGTCGAAATTCTTTCTATGGGAATGACTAATGATTACGAAGTTGCCATTGAAGAAGGAGCTACTATGGTTCGTGTTGGGACAGGCATTTTTGGTGAAAGAAACTATGACATTTAGTATAAATAGATAGGAGTGTAAATATGGGAGTTTTAGACAAATTTTTGGATATTATGAAATTAAGCGATGACGATGAGTATGAAGATGATTTCTTCGATGATGAAGATGATTTTGATGATGAAAAACCGAAGAAGAGTCTTTTCAAAAAAGAAAAAAAATATGATTTTGATGATGACGATGATGATTTTTATGAATCAAAGGCAAGATCATCTCGTACAACCGGTTCGATGAACAAAGTCACACCTATGCGTCAGCCTGCAAGAAAGGCATCCATGGAGGTTTGTGTAATCAAGCCAACTAACGTGGACGAGGCCAGAGAGATTACAGAAACATTATTAAGCGGAAGCACTGTGATTTTGAATTTGGAAGGCATGGATTTAGAAATTGCTCAAAGAATTATTGATTTTACATCTGGTGCAACCTTTGCAATTAGTGGTAATCTACAAAAGATTTCTAACTTTATCTTTTTAGTTACACCGACAAATGTTGATATTTCAGGAGATTTACAGGATTTACTGAATTCTTCATTTGATGTACCATCAATCAAAACAAGATATTAGGATAAAACTATGCAAAAAGAAGAAGTAATGTTACAAAAACGATTGATTGAGCTATCGAAGCTTGCTTATCAACGAAGCATTGTTACATTTTCTGATTTTTTGAATTTGAATGAATTGAATATTCTACATACAATACCAAAGACAGAACTGCATACAAGTTATGTTACCTTTGGTGGATATGACTACTCAGAGCGTCAGATGGTTGCATTTCTACCTGATGCTCTTTGTTATGAGTATGAATATCCAATTTCGATTCTTAAAATCAGTCCGTTACAAAAGAAATTTTCAGATAACCTATCACATCGGGACTATTTAGGAGCAATTCTTAACCTTGGAATTGAACGTTGCAAAATTGGAGATATATTAGTGGAAGAAGAGTCTGCCATACTATTTGTTCACAAATCATTAGAAACTTTTTTAATGGATGAACTACACAGAATTCGGCATACCTCTGTAATTGTAGACATAGAGGACCAAAAAGAGTTTCATTATAAGCCATGTACAAAAGAAATAAAAGGAACTGTTTCTTCCTTGCGACTAGATAGTCTTTTGGCACTTGCATTTTCTTCTTCCAGAAGCAAACTTGTTGCTTTTATTGAAGGTGGCAAAGTATTTGTAAATGGAAAATTAATTACATCAAACGGATATCAGATCAAAGAAAATGATATTATATCGGTTCGCGGTTTAGGTCGTTTTCGTTATACAGAGACTATATCACAAACGAAAAAGGGGCGTTATTATGTTACCATCGAATTGTACATTTAAGAAAAACAACGATAGAAAATTAAAACTATATATTGCAAGTATTTTGTGTGTAATCATTGGCATTATCATAGACCAATACACCAAGTTTCTTGCAGTCGCCCATCTTAAAGATGCGCCTATTCCGATTATAGAGGGAATATTCGAACTACATTATTTAGAAAACCGGGGGGCTGCATTTGGCATGCTTCAAAATCAACAATGGTTCTTTTTAATTGTGGGGACAATTTTGTTATGTGCAGTTTCATTCTTGTATGTTTGCATGCCTGCCTCAAAGAGACTTTTGCCTCTTAGGATCTGCATTGTTTTAATTGCAGCCGGAGCAGTTGGCAATATGATTGACCGTATTCGATTGAATTATGTAATTGATTTCTTGTATTTTAAATTAATCAATTTTCCAATCTTTAATGTTGCTGATATTTACGTAACTGTTTCAACATTTGTGGTTATTTTTCTAATTTTGTTTTATTACAAAGAAGAAGAGATTGATGGATTGTTTCATCCGATTTCATGGAAGAGGAAAAGGGAACAGGAGTAGTAAAAATGATACACGAAATTGATGTTTTAGAATCTCAGTCAGGAATACGAATCGATAAGTTTCTGTCTGATGAACTACCTGAGATGTCTAGATCTTATATACAAAAACTGATTAAAGAAGACCAAGTTACTGTAAACGGCAAAATTGTAAAAGCCAACTATAAATTAGGAGCCGATGATTTTGTGGTTGTATGCCAACCGGAATTAAAGGAACCCGATATTTTGGCCGAAAACATTCCTCTGGACATTCTATATGAGGATGAAGATTTACTTGTTGTAAACAAGCCGAAAGGGATGGTTGTTCATCCATCTGCAGGCCATTATTCCGGAACTCTGGTAAATGCATTGATGTATTACTGCAAAGATGATTTGTCGGGTATAAATGGAGTCATGAGGCCAGGGATTGTTCACAGAATTGATATGGATACCACCGGTTCCTTACTTGTGTGTAAAAATGATTTTTCCCATCAACATATCGCACAGCAACTAAAAGACCATTCCATCAGAAGGGTATATCATGCAATTGTTCATGGTGTGATTGAGGAAGAGGAAGGCACTGTAGATGCACCAATAGGCCGTCATCCCATTGAACGAAAGAAAATGAGTATTAATTACAAAAATGGAAAAGAAGCTGTAACACATTATAAAGTGATTCAAAGGTTTAAAAATCACACTTATATTCAGTGTCAGTTAGAAACTGGAAGAACCCATCAAATTCGTGTGCATATGGCCAGTATCAAACATCCCCTATTAGGTGATATGGTATATGGGCCACAAAAAAATCCTTTTAAGCTACAAGGCCAATCTTTACATGCTAAGATTATTGGGATTACTCATCCTCGTACCAATGCATACATAGAAGCCGATGCACCATTACCAGAATATTTTGAAAAGTTATTAAGAAAGTTAGAAAACTTAAATTGAATAAGATATTAAAGGAGCGTGAATGGTATGATTATCACAATTGGTAGACAATACGGAAGTGCTGGTTATGAAATAGGCAAGAAATTAGCTGAAGATTTAGGCGTCCAACTTTACGACAAAGAGATGCTAAAGAGAGCAGCAAAAGAAAGCGGATTGTGTGAAGAACTTTTTGAATCCCATGATGAAAAACCAACTAATAGTTTTCTTTATTCATTAGTTATGGATACATATTCATTAGGTTATTCTTCTAGCAGTTATGCAGATATGCCAATTAATCACAAAGTATTTTTGGCGCAGTTTGACACCATCAAAAAGATTGCCGGCGAAGGTCCATGTGTTATGGTTGGAAGATGTGCCGATTATGCATTAGAAGATTATGATAATGTCATTAATGTATTTATCTACGCCGATTTAGATCAACGTATTAGAAGAGTTGCCAGAGAATTTAATCTTACAGATGCAAAGGCAAAGGATATCATTATAAAAAATGATAAGAAACGTGCCAGCTACTACAATTATTATACAAACAAAGAGTGGGGTAACGCGAAGGGATATGACCTCTGCTTAAATAGTGGAAAACTTGGTATTGACGGAGCTGTAAGAGTAATCAAAGAATATATGGAAATCAGGAAACAAATTGAACATCCGAAACTATAAAAATATACCTCCCGCTTTTGCAGGAGGTATTATTTTTAAGTCTTAAAAGCGTTCTGGCCAGCCTTGAATATTCCCATTTAAAATTGCAGTAAACATTCGATTTTTTGCCCCAGGATGCTCTCGGTTTAGCTGCTTAACTAAATCCTTGGCATACTCACGTTTCGTTAACCCATCAATAGGGCATCTGCTTTTTGCAACAGGTAAATTATATTTGTGTTGAAAACCAATTACATCTGCTTCATCCACATACATCATTGGACGAATTACAGTTAAATCCATACGATCCAGGTAAGTCTTTGGTGAAAATGAGTGAAATCTTCCCTCAAAGATAAGAGAGAGTAGCATCGTTTCAATAATGTCATCTTTGTGATGGGCATATGCAACTTTATTACAACACATTTCTTTTACCGCATCATTCAATGCGCCTTTGCGCATTTTTGCACAAAGAGAGCAAGGATTGGTTTCCTTTCGTTCTTCAAACAAAATATGGGCAATATCTGTCTTTACCACACGATAAGGAACTCCCAATTCTTCACATAACAGCGCTAATTCGCTCGTGTCGAACTTTTCATAACCTAGGTCAACAGTTATTGCACTTAGTTCAAATTTCTTCGGATAAAAGCGTTTTAGCCCGTTTAATGCATAGAGTAAAGTTAGGCTGTCTTTTCCTCCGGATATTCCAACTGCAATATGATCCCCATCTTCAATCATCTGATAATCATCAACTGCTTTTCTTGTATAACTCAGTAATTGTTGTAATTTCATCTATGTAAATCCTTTCGAAAATTATTCTTTGCTTATCTTAACCTATTTTTCATCATAAAACAAGCAAAGAATCAAGTTGAGGTTCATATACCCGTGTGATATAATATTTTCATGTTTAAATCCAAGTTCGGGAAAGGAGTATTGTATGGAGAAAACAAAGATGTCCCCTAAATTTTGGGCGGCTTTAACCATTTTTAGTTTGATTGGGCAAGTTGCCTGGGTTGTAGAAAATATGTATTTTAATGTATTTATTTATAAAATGTTCAATGCTAGCGCGGCTGAGATTTCCTTAATGGTAGGTGCAAGTTCTATAGCTGCTACAGTTACAACGTTGTTAATTGGTGCACTTTCGGATAAACTAGGGAAACGAAAACTTTTTATTTGTAGTGGTTATATGTTATGGGGCGTTTCCATTTGGAGTTTTTCACTTATTCGCGAGGATGTAATTAATCAACTATTTCCAATGGCAGTTTCCGCCGCAGCAGTAGGTGTTTCTTTGGTTATAATTTTAGATTGTGTAATGACTTTCTTTGGTTCCGCTGCAAATGACGCATGTTTTAATGCATGGCTTACGGATGTAACCGATGATACCAATCGTGGGGCAGCAGAGGGAATTAATTCTATGATGCCACTTGTTGCAATTTTAGTTGTATTTGGTGGATTTATGTCTTTTGATTTAGATCTTGAAACAAGTTGGATAACAATATTTAAGATAATCGGAATTGTTGTATTTTTACTTGGAGTTCTGGGTATCTTTTTGATTCAAGATAAACCGGTAGATGTATCTCAGAATCAAAACTATTTTAAAAATATATTTTATGGATTCAGACCATCTGTAATAAAAAATAATAGAATGTATTATGTTGTATTGCTGGCATACGCTGTGTTTAACATTTCCATACAGATTTTTATGCCATATTTGATTCTATATTATGATGTTTCATTGAAATTAAGCAATTATGTCTTAATAATGGCACCGGCTGTGATTGTTGCTGCAATTGTGACCGCATTCTATGGGAGAGTATACGACAAATTCCATTTCAAGAAAGCAGTTATTCCATCTATCGGAATGCTAATGCTGGGATACTTGATTTTAGCTTCTTTCACGAATTTAATCATGGTTTTCGTTGGCTCTTTGTTTATGATGAGTGGATATTTAACAAATATGGCCGTGTTTGGTGCCATGTTACGTGATTATACACCACAAAATCGTACCGGAATGTTTCAAGGTCTGCGTATTGTCGGCCAAGTATTGATTCCGGGAATTATTGGTCCTGCAATTGGTGCTGCTGTTTTAAAAGATGCCAAGCAGGTTATAAATAACGATGGTACATATTCTTTTATACCAAATCAGAATATTTTTATTGCTGCATTATTTGCAGCCGTTGCAATCTGGTTTGTGTTGATATTTGTATTTCGTATGTTAAAAGAAACCGATAGAAAGTAGGAGGAACTTTATGAAATTTGTAATACAAAGAGTACTTGAATCATCAGTAAAAGTTGATGGTGACACAATTGGGCAAATCGGAAAAGGATTTATGGTTCTGATTGGTGTTGGTCAGGAAGATACGAAAGAAATTGCCGACAAAATGGTGAAGAAGATGATAGGTCTTCGTATTTTTGAAGACGAAAATGGTAAAACAAATCTTTCACTTGCAGACGTAAATGGTGAATTACTTCTGATTTCGCAGTTTACACTCTATGCAAATTGTAAGAAAGGCAACAGACCAAGTTTTACTGAGTCGGGCGCGCCAGATTTAGCAGAAGAGTTGTATGAGTATATCATAAATAAATGTAAAGAATCTGTTCCGGTTGTGGAGCAGGGAAGTTTTGGAGCTGATATGAAAGTTAGTTTAATTAATGATGGCCCATTTACAATCGTGTTAGATTCGGAAAAACTATAGATATAATTTTGCATGATGGGAGTGAATGTAAATGAATGATGATAAAATGATTCTGGATAAATTAAATAACTCTGATCGAAATAAGAAAAAAATATTATTGTTAGCAGGCATTGTTGGAATTCTTATTGCAATTATTGTAGTTCTCATAATTGTTTTAAAACCAGGTAAAGAAGAATCAAATAGCAAAAATGTATCTTCTTCGACCGAAAAATATGATACATCAACAACCGGTGATGCAGAAATGGATCCTGAAAATCTAGAACTTACGGATGAAATCGGAGCAATTGTGGATGCAGAAGAATTAGTGGCAGGTAAAGACCGCACAAACGGTATTGATGTTTCGAAATGGCAAGGGAAAATTGATTGGAAAAAGGTAAAACAAAGTGGTATTGATTTTGCATTTATTCGTATAGGATATCGTGGTGAAAATGGCATCATCTACAAAGATGACAATGCAGATTACAATATTCAACAAGCACAAAAAGCAGATATTCTGGTAGGAGTATACTTCTTTTCTACAGCAATCAGTGAGACAGAAGCAGTAGAAGAGGCTCAATGGACTGCGCAAGCAATTGAGGGCTATAGCATTTCTTATCCGGTTGTTTATGACTGTGAAGGATTTAAACGAGCAGATAGTCGTATGCATTCTTTGGACAATGAAGAAAGAACAAATAATGCGCTTGCATTTCTAAATGAAACAAAAAGTGCAGGTTATGATGCCATGTTTTACGGTGCATTGAATGAACTAAAGGATTCTGCTGATTGGAATATTGCCAAAATTGAAAAGGAATATAAAGTTTGGGTTGCACAATACCCATCTATCACCTATCCAGATAAGAGTGCACCGGATTATAACCGTAATTTTCATGCATGGCAATATACAAACAAAGGAAGTGTTGATGGCGTTTCCGGAAATGTAGATATGGTTGTTTGTTATTTCAAGAGTGAAAAAGCAAAACCCAAAAACAAGAATGCAACACCAGAGGCGGCAAAAGCACCGTTAACAGATGAAGAAAAATTATATAAAAATGTAAATGAAACGGTCACTGCAAAAGAAGTGACTAATTTAAGAAAAAGTGCTACGACTAAAAGTGATATTGTTGTTGCGTTGAAAAATGGTGAAACAGTAACAAGAGTTGGAATAGGCTCTAATGGATGGTCAAAGTTACAATATAATGGACAAATAGTTTATGCAATTACAAGTTATTTAACCACTGATTTGACGGTTAAGACTCCAGAACCACAGACTCCTGTGAAAGATGTGGTTTCCGGCCATACCTTTTCACCAAAGAACGATAGCGTAACAGCAAAAGAAGAGGTGAATCTACGTTCACTGCCAACAACAGATAGTGAAATTATAGGAAAACTTGTGAGTGGAGATTTTCTTACACGCACAGCAGTAAGTGATAAAGGTTGGTCCAGATTAAACTATAATGGTCAAACCGTCTATGCCGTAACAAGTTATCTGAGTAATGAAGTGGTATCTCAGCCGGAAACACCTGACACACCGGATACACCGAGTACCTCAGATGGATTTACTACAGTAGACGAACAAGTTACTGCCAAAGAAGAAACAAATTTACGCTCTAATCCATCTACACAAAATTCAGAAGTGGTTCACTTGCTAAAAAATGGAGAATATGTAAGACGTATTGGTGTTCATACAAATGGATGGTCCAAATTGGAATACAATGGACAGATTGTATATGCAATCACATCATACCTAATGAATTAATAAATAGTAAAAAAGAGAAGTGGCTACATTTGTAGCTATTTCTTTTAAATGTTAATCTATACGACAAACACCAATTTTTCCAAAAGATGTAGACAAAAAACAAAGGAATATGCTATAATCTACATAGATTAAGGTAAATCAAGGCCATCTCGCACAGAGAATCAACTACTCTCAGAAAGGAACCTATATCATGGCTAAAGATATCAAAACATATTATGAACAATCATACATAGATAACACTTTACGTTTACGTGAAGTTCTAAAAACATTACCTCCATTCGTAAAAGATTATTTCCGCGCAATTGAGCCTACAACGTCTGCTAAGACGCGAATTTCCTATGCATATGACCTACGTGTCTTCTTTAACTTTTTAATTGAAAATAACCCTGTTTTTAAGGCTTACAAAACAGATCAATTTACTTTTCAAGATTTGGAAAACATCGAGCCGGTCGATATTGAAGAATATTTAGACTATCTGAAGGTATATATATCTTCTGACGATAAGCAAATCACCAATACAGAACGTGGACTTGCACGTAAATTTTCATCATTAAGTAGCTTCTATAGGTATCTATATCGTCATAAATACATTGTTAAAAATCCGACAATCTTTGTAGACAAACCGAAGATACATGAAAAAGCAATTATAAGATTAGATATAGATGAGGTTGCGTTGCTTTTAGATTATGTAGAATCCTGCGGTTCACAGTTAACAGGTCAAAAGAAGGTTTATTATGAGAAAACAAGGTCTCGTGATTTAGCCATACTTACTCTTCTATTAGGTACAGGAATTCGTGTTTCAGAGTGTGTCGGTTTGGATATTGACGATGTTGATTTCAAAAATGATGGAATTACCGTTACACGAAAAGGTGGAAACCAAATGGTTGTTTATTTTGGCGATGAAGTCCGTAATGCTTTAGAAAATTATTTGGAAACAACAAGAGCTGCAACCACTCCTCTCTCCGGCCATGAAAATGCACTATTTCTTTCTACACAAAGGAAACGAATTGGAGTTCAGGCAGTAGAAAATATGGTAAAGAAATACGCTCGCCAGGTAACACCAAACAAGAAAATTACACCTCATAAACTTCGTAGTACCTATGGCACCAATTTGTATAAAGAAACTGGTGATATTTATCTAGTAGCTGATGTTCTTGGACATAAGGATGTCAATACGACGAAAAAGCATTATGCTGCAATTGATGATTCGAGACGCAGAATGGCTGCATCTGCAGTAAAACTAAGAGAAAGTTAATCTATTTAAACTAGAATTCTTTCTTTTCCATGATTTTACAAGAAATCATATAAGATATAAATATAATAGTCAACGCAATTAAAATCAAAATTCCCCAAATGAAAAACATAGAAAACTCTCTTATTTTAAAATACAATTTTGTAAAATCCATAGTGGCTGCAATTTTTGATACAGAAAATACCCCAGCCATAACAATTGCAATTAAAACAATCATGGCAATACGTCCCTTTTCTGGACCGAATTTGAGATTCACAGGCAACATGATAGCTAATACTACAAATGCACCAAGCGTATAACCGATTACAAACGAGATTTCTGAAGTTGTAAGCATATAATCAACCTTAATAAAGCTCACTCCTATCATCAGAATAAGAGAAATAATAGAGCCAGTCAAAGCACTTAACATCGAAAACACGTACTTTTCCAAAACATATAATTTCCTGCTAATTGGCAGCGTAAATAAAAAGGCGTATCCATTATCATAATTATCGTAACTAAGGGTGTTAATGCCAAATGTAACAAAAAGTATATTGGAATAGACAACTGCAAATGTTGTGTTATTTCCTGCAAACATCATAAATAATGCGATTATCATAATAAGCACAACAGAACGGGTCTGCGTCTTTATAATTGAAAGATCTTTTAATAATAATCCTTTCATGCTATTTCACCTCTCACCATTAATAGAATCATCTCATCTATATTTCCTTTTTCAGTTATCACATCCGGATAATTTTCAATATAAAATTGTCGTTCATTTGTTAAGCAGCGATAACCAAAGGCTTCTTTCTTTACTTTTAATAGGTACTTTTTATCAAGCATCTGATATTGCTCTATGCTAGGTTTTAAGATACCATATTCGCTCAGCAATACATGTGTTTCTTCGTGCATTACAATCTTTCCATCGTGTATCATGTAAAAATCATCACAAAGATTTTCTAAGTCACTGGAAATGTGAGAACTGATTAGGATGGAGTGTTCTCCTTTAGACATATAGTCCTGCAGCATTTCCAAAAATTCGTCTCTTGCAACCACATCAAGTCCAGCCGTTGGTTCATCCAATATAAGTAACTTAGCTCCATGTGAGATGGCAACCAACATTTTTAATTTCGTCTTCATCCCAGTTGAGAATTCTTTGATCTTTTTATTTAGTGGAATGCGGTATTTTTCACATTCATTTAAAAAGGTGGTCTTGTCAAATTGGGAGTATAACGCCGACATAATCTTTATAATATCTTTCACTGTTATATATCCACTGAACCCGGAATCAGATAATACAACGCCTATATTTTCTTTGTCTTCATTAGATAATTCAGAAACAGACTTTCCAAAAACTTCGATCCTTCCTTCATCTTTATGAATTAAATCTAAAATAAGTTTAAAGGTAGTACTTTTCCCTGCTCCATTCTCCCCTATCAAACCTGTAATTTGTCCCGGTTTTACTTGGAGTGAACAATCTAGTTCAAACTGTTTATATTGTTTTTTGACGTTTTCTAATCTTATCATTCCATTATTCCTCCAATATAAGCATAATTTCGTTTAAATCAATGATCTCATAATCGATTCTTAGATTCAAATTGTTAGTTGCTCTTTTCGGATTATACCAGCAACAAATGATACCGGCATTATTCCCTCCCTGAATATCGCTTGTAAGAGAATCGCCAACAATCATCACTTCTTCCGGTCTGTAAGCCCCTATTTTTGCCCATACATGCTCGAAAAATCTAACATCCGGCTTTTCGTACCCCACCTCTTCTGAAATGAAAATATCGTCAAATAAATCGATCAATCCGGATTTTGCTAATTTTTTATCCTGTGCAATTTTCGTTCCATTGGTTACCGCATATTGCTTTACACGTCCCTTTAAACTCTTGACCACTTCATAACTGTTATCACAAAAACAAATGGTATCTCCAAGCCGCACCTGATACTCTTTATTAAATTCCTCGGCACAATTGGTGTCAATGTTTTCGCTGGCAAAAAAATCTTTAAATCGTCCTACTAACACTTCCGGTTTTGTGATTTCTTTGCGTTCCAATCTCTCCCAATACCCTCTGTTAATCTTCGAGTATCTTTTAATCATTTCATCCGTACATTCGCCTAACTGAAATACTTCAAAACATTTCTTGATTGCAGCATATTCTGCTTTTATAAAATCTAACAATGTACCATCAATATCCCATAAAATCACTTTCATCATATCTATTTCCTTACATATACTATTTCATTGATAATGAGTTATTTAGTAGTAATGTACTATATAAGAACAATACATCTGCATTTTCAAATTCCACATACTCATCCAAAACTTCACTTGAGATATAGCGTAAATCGATGAGTACAATTTCAGAATAACCTTTTATAAATAACGGAGCAATACTTGAACCAAAAGAATCCCGAAACATAATTAATCGCTTATCACCATTACTTTCTTTGTTTATAATCTTCACGATTGGTTGATTTCCGGATAAAAACATTTCATAAGGATCTTTACTAACTGCTTTTTTCATATCATAAACAGCCATATCTCCATCCACTACTGCATTATCTATTGTATCATTTGTCAGATAGGTTATGGTATCCGGTTTACATTTGAGTGCAGATTGCCCCACATAAACCCCATATAACGGTTCTTCCAGCATATTTGCATGATAGGTCTGCGAGATGTCCGTTCCCATCTTTGCAGCAATTCTTTCAGCAACATCTGTAATGCGTTCCTGGCGCCAATGGGTATCCGTGGAATAATAATCATTTGCTTCCAACAAATCTGCAATTTCAATATATTCAGCAAATTCCATATGTTCCTTCATGTACTGGGTAAATGCATCATAATCCAAAGATAAGTAATCATTTGGGGGTGCAAGATACCGGTTCTTGTCTGGAATAATTGCAAAATAGATTGGGTTAGAACCCAAATATTTGTTCTTTACCTTCGTAAACAACTGTATTGAATGATTCATCATCTCTATATTCATCGGATATTCCAATTTCGAGACATGACCATTCGCTGTATAGATATCATTGTTGTCTTTTTGTCTAAATATCTTTGTCTGTGTATATGCTTTGATACTTCTCCAAGTATCTCTGGCCGGAAATCTATCTGTGGCATATTTTTCGAATTGCTCAGCGAACTCTCCGCTCATAATGTCTTCAAGACTTATCTCCGGAAAACTGGCAAGAACTCGTCTCTCACTCACAGAATATTCAGGTGAGGTCCCCATAAGATTCCAAAGAAATAAGGTAAACATAAAACCCATTACTAAAAAAATTATGATTTTATTATGGTTTCTCATGTGCACTCCTCCTTTAAAACCTAAAATACAAAAACGGATTAAAAGAACCGTCTACAAGATATGCGGTGCACATTACCAGTAATAAAATAATTACAATTGGTTCCAAGTAGGAAGTTGCTCTCCATTTTGATGATATATATTTCGGAATTGGAGTTGCACCTATTACTGCTAAAAGAAACGTAATTAAAAAGCTTTTCAAATAGTAAATGGACTCGGCTGAAACTACAGGTATTCCGCCGGCTCCAAATAGGCCGCCAATATCATTTATAGCCTGTCCCATGGATGATGCGTTAAAGATAACGAAACTAACCATAACAGCAAATAATACATAGATATGGCAGAACCATTTTGAATGCTCTAAATATTTCATTAAGATAAACTTTTCTATTACTAATAAGATTGCAAAAAACAGTCCCCAAAACACAAAATTCCACGCTGCTCCATGCCATAACCCAGTTAGCATCCATACAACAAAAATGTTCCATACCATCTTAGGTTTCTTTACACGTGAACCGCCTAACGGAATATAAACGTAATCTCGAAACCAGGAACCTAGTGAAATATGCCATCTTCTCCAAAATTCTGTAATACTTCTTGAGATGTATGGATAATTAAAATTTTCCATAAAATCAAATCCCAATATTTTTCCAAGACCGATTGCCATATCACTATAACCGGAAAAATCAAAATAAATATGAAGCATAAATGCTATGGCATACATCCAATGAAACAAGACACTCTTATCATTAGAGTGTCTAAATATTTCGCAGAGTTCTCCTAGTGCATTGGCGATTAATATCTTTTTGGAAAGTCCAAACACAAATCGCCGAATTCCAATGGCTATTTTTTCCGAACTATGAATTCGATGATTTAATTGCTCTGCAATATCGCTATACCGCACAATCGGTCCTGCAATCAATTGAGGAAACATGGTAATATAGGTTGCAAGATAAATTGGATTTTTTTGAGTAACCACATTACCACGATATACATCAATATTATAACTGAGCAATTGGAATGTATAAAAACTAATCCCAATTGGGAGTGCAATCCTTAAAAGTGGAATAGACACACCCGTAACACTATTGACATTTTCAATTAAAAAGTCGGCATATTTAAATACCCCCAGCGTAGATAGACTAAATACAACTGCTACAAATAAATACGCCTTCTTATATTTAACATATTTCTCTGTTAAAATCCCCATAAGGTAGCTTACCGTGATTGTTATCAGCATCAAAAAAACAAGTCGCGGTTCACCCCAACCATAAAACAATAAACTAGACAATAACAGAACAAGATTTTTAAATTCACTCGGTACTACAAAATATATGAAAAGTACACAAGGTAAAAAATAATATAAAAATGGAATGCTAGAGAACAACATAACTATTCTTCAAAGTTTTTTGGACTCATAAGAAAGAATACTGTATTTCCTTCATTATCAACGGTAAGTTCTTCTGCTTCTGTACAAATATTCCAACGAAGATTTGCATTCTGCTCTAAATTCTGTTTGAATGCATCCACATCAGCACCATCTTCTAACACAAAAATATAGCCAACAAATGGAATAGTTCCCATCATTGGTGAGAACATCACACCTTCTTTAAATCCGGTAATCTCTGCGTCATCAAATCCAGAAAGCAATCCGGGTTCTACAGGCATTGCTCCTCCTGCAAATGGAATGATCTCATTTGTGATAATTCTATCAGCAATCTCTTGTGCTGTCCCTTCTGGATTACCTTTGAATTCAGCTAATAAGATTTGACCTACAGTTTCCGGTTTGTTTGCATCGTTTACATTTTCATTATTTTTACTTCCACATGCTGTAACTCCTAAAACCATAAGTACAGCCATAAGTAACGCAATAATCTTTTTCATTATTATTTCCTCCTACATAAATAAAATGTTATCCATTCAATCAATAAAAATACTAGAATGGACAAAATAAATTCCTATACTAATATACATTTTATTTAGCTTAAGCGCAATATACATTGGAATAAAATTTCAATATAAAAGGAAATCCGATTAAGGATTTCCTTATTGTTATTTGAATTCTTTATCATAATAAGCTATTACCAAATGTTGTCCTGCATGAATTATATCTGAAGACAAGTCATTTAATTCTATCAACTCATCAATATATTCCTGTGTGCTTGAATAATCATCTGTGCAATATTCTTTTGCAACACTCCAAAGTGTATCACCATCTTTAATCAGAACGCTTTTATAATATTTATATTCAACACCTGATTCTTCAGCATCTGCCTGGGCAGACGAAAATATACTTCCAAAGATAGTACTTCCGATAGTAATAAGTAAAACTGTAGCCAACAAAAGAAACATCCTTCTTCTTGCAACAATTCTTGCCCTTCTTTTCTTTTCTCTATATCTGATTTCCTGTCTGTTCATTCTATACCCCTCCATATATGTTCGAATATTTGTTCCGAACAACTGTTCTGTTTTATGTTCTTAGTATAAAACGCGAACATTTGTTTGTCAACTGGTTTTTCAAAAAAATCGAACATATTTTCTAAACATTTGTTTGCTTTTTTATATGCCTTATGGTAAAATGCAATTAATAAATAGTCGGATTTAGGAGGACAAGTCATGGCACAGGGTAAAATCAGCCAAAAACAATTAGAAATTTTAGAATACATAAAAGCAGAAATCTTACGTGTAGGTTATCCACCGGCAGTTCGTGAGATTTGTGATGCGGTTCATTTGAAATCCACTTCTTCTGTTCACTCTCATTTAGAAACATTAGAAAAAAACGGTTACATTCGTCGTGACCCTACAAAACCACGTGCAATTGAGATTATGGACGATTCTTTTAATCTCACAAGGCGTGAGATGGTGAATGTTCCGATGGTTGGACGCGTTGCTGCCGGCGAACCGATTTTAGCAGAGCAAAACATTATGGACTACTTTCCTATTCCTATGGATTACATGCCGAATAATGATACATTTATGTTAACAGTAAAAGGAGAAAGCATGATTAATGTCGGTATTTTCGATGGAGATTATGTTCTTGTTGAAAAGCGTCAGACAGCATCCAATGGTGAAATTGTAGTTGCTCTGGTAGATGACAGTGCTACTGTTAAGACATTCTATAAAGAAAACGGTTACTTCCGCCTGCAACCGGAAAATGATGATATGGATCCAATTATCGTAACACATTGCGAGATTCTCGGAAAAGTAATCGGTGTATTTAGATTTCTATAGATATAAGCATTAAAGTAAAGGTCGCCAAAACTGGCGACCTTTTTTATTTACAATTGTATTAAAAGTTTGTTCTATAATTCACTAACCTCTACAGTTTTTCCGTCTCTCCAAATTCTTTCTAAATCGTAGAACAATCGATTTTCTTTGTCAAATACATGGACGATGATTTCACCAAAGTCAAGTAGCACCCAGTTTCCAAGACCATATCCTTCACGCTGTTTTACCTCAAAACCTGCTTTATCAAGTTCTTCTTCCACAGCCTCTACCAATGCTCTAACCTGACTGTCGTTTGTTCCGTTGGCTATTATGAAATAGTCTGCAAGGACAGAGATTTGGGAAATATCAATCACTTTAATATCTTCACCTTTTTTATCATCTAAAGCTTTGCAAGCCAATTTTGCCATTAATTTTGATTGTTCCATATTATTCACCTCATTCTTTTATTTCTGCATAAGATTTTTATAGTATAAATAAGTTTGCTCCGTCATAGGATCAACGACTTCACTTTTTGTTTTCAAATAGTCTAGTGAATCTTTCAAAATCATATATAAACATTCATCAATGTCCTCAAATGCCAATTTGCGAACCGGATTTAAATTTGGTGCCGACGTACGATTCGGTTCTATGTAATCGGCAATGTAAATAATCTTATCTAAAAGCGTCATGGCAGGTCTCCCTGTCGTATGATATGTGATTGCATCCAAAATGAAGGAATCCTCTATATCATATTTTGCGTTCGCAATATAAGCACCTAATTTTGCATGTAATAGCCCTGGATTTTTCGCCTCAGATTCTGAAACCGCTAATCCGTATTTTTCACATAACTTGATTTTCTTATCTGAAGAAAGACACTTTGCACAGTCGTGTAACACACCGGCTATCATTGCTTTCTCCAAGTCTACTTCATAACGCATAGCAAGTGCACCTGCAGTGTACATTACTCCCAACGTATGCTCGTATCTTTCTTTATCCAAATGACGCTGCACACTTTTTTTGATTTTATTTATTCGGTCCATCTTACTCATCCTTAAATAATTGTTTTTCCTTAATATAAGACAAGACTGCTTGTGGCACCATCTCATGAACAGATATTCCGGCTTTGATTTTATCACGGATATCACTGGATGAGATATCTACATTTGGTGTATTTAGCAAATGAATGTCCGCACCATACTTTTTGTTCAAATATTGAATCTGAGAAAGCATCTCTTCTGTCCCCGTCTCATCACGATAGGCTGTCAAAACAATGCAATCGCGTAAAAAGATTTCCGGATGAACCCACTTTTCAATAGAAAACAACGAGTCTGCACCAATAATAAAGTAAAAAGTATGCTCCGGATAAACCCGTTTGAAATGCTCCATTGTCTTGTAAGAATAATTTACTTCTTTATTCTCCACCTCATAAAGTTGCAGCGAGAAATACTCTTTTTCGGCAATAGCTCTTTTCACCATCTCTACGCGATTTACTGTCTGTGACTCAATAGTATCACTGGATTTATGCGGCGGATTCCCGTTTGGCATAAACCAAACCTCGTCCAGTCGAAACTGACGATATGCATATTCTCCCAACATCAAATGTCCATTATGAATCGGATCAAACGTTCCGCCCATGATTCCAATTTTCATAAACACACCTCTGCAAAACTTTAATTATGGTAAAACAATCTTCTTTTTGTCGTCTTTTCCTTCTTTGTATAAAACAATCTTCTTTCCGATTACCTGTACCACTTGGGAACGTGTTCTTTCGGCAAGCATCTGAGCAATCTCTTTTGGATCATCCATACAATTTTGAAGCACGTTGATCTTAATCAATTCGCGGGCTTCTAATGCCTCAGCAATTGCATTGGTAAATTCCGGAGTCATACTTGATTTTCCAATCTGGAAAATTGGATCCATTACCATTGCAAGACTTTTTAAATACGCTCTTTGTTTTGAAGTCATCCTTTGTTCTCCTTTTATTTATAATAGTCAAATTGTAAGCCATACATACGCACTGTATCGCCTTCTTCAATGCCAGCTTGTTCCAAATCTTCTAGGATTCCACTATCTTTTAAGAATTTTTGGAAGAAAGCAAAACCTTTTTCGGAATCCAGATTGGTGTATCCAAGCATTTTCTCAATCTTAGGACCTTCTACCACATAAATACCATCTTCCACTTCAACTGTATATGGTAAATCTTCATGAATCAGTTCTTCTTCCGGGAAGTATTCCTGTTCAAACACAATGGTCTTTTGGTCTAACGTTTTTAATTGGTCATTTACATAATACAATAACTCCTTGATTCCTTCGCCGGAAACTCCGGAGATAGCAAAAACCTTGATTCCTTGTGGTTCAAATTCTGCGCGAATCATGTCTACTGGATTTTCATCTTCAGCATAAATTAGGTCCGTTTTATTTGCAGCAATTACCTGTGGACGTTTGGCAATTTCCGGATTGTATGCTTCTAATTCTGCATTGATTTTGTAAATATCGTCGATTGGATCACGTCCCTCTGAGGATGCGGCATCTACCACATGAATCATCATCTTGGTACGTTCAATATGACGTAAAAATTCATGTCCTAATCCCACACCTTCTGACGCACCTTCTATTAATCCAGGGATATCTGCAATGACAAACCCATCTGTTCCCTCCAAATCAACCACACCAAGGTTTGGATTAATGGTCGTAAAATGGTAATTGGCAATCTTTGGATTTGCATTTGTTACACGGGATAACAATGTGGACTTCCCAACATTTGGAAAACCTACAAGTCCCACATCCGCAATTACCTTTAATTCTAATAATACATTCAATTCCTGTGCAGGTTGGCCTGGCTGAGCATACTTTGGAACCTGCATGGTTGATGTTGCGAAATGCTGATTTCCAAGTCCACCTTTTCCACCTTTTAAAATAATCTGTCTGCGGTTTTCACCGGACATATCCGCGATTACTTTTCCGGTTTCGGCCTCTTTGATAACGGTTCCTTCCGGCACACGCAAAACAATGTCCTCTGCATCTTTTCCGTGACATCTTCTCTTTCCACCTTGTTCACCATCTTTTGCGCAATATTTTCTTTTATGACGATAGTCTACAAGAGTGTTTAATCCTTGATCCACTTCAAAGATGACGTCTCCACCGCGTCCACCGTCTCCACCATCTGGTCCTCCGTTTGGTACATAGAGTTCTCGACGAAAACTGGCATGTCCATCGCCACCTTTCCCAGATCTAATATAAATCTTTGCTCTATCTGCAAACATAATTTTCACCTACTTTTTCTAATTGGTTAATTAACATTATAATATAAGTATATGGCAAAAAACAAGGCTTCAAACCAAATGATTTGAAGCCTAATTCCTGCATTTGCAAAATTCTTATTCAGCTACTACTGGATAGATAGAAACTTGTTTCTTATCTCTTCCTTTTCTTTCGAATCTTACAACACCGTCAACTAATGCAAATAATGTATCGTCTCCACCACGTCCTACGTTGATACCTGGGTGAATCTTAGTTCCACGTTGTCTGTAAAGAATGTTTCCAGCTTTTACAAATTGTCCGTCAGCTCTTTTCGCACCTAATCTTTTTGATTCTGAGTCTCTACCGTTCTTTGTAGAACCAACCCCTTTTTTATGAGCGAAAAATTGAAGGTTTAAATTCATCATGGTTGTTACACCTCCTCAAATATTAAATCGATATAATCTTCGTAATCTTTGTTGTCTTCCAATGTCTGCAATCCCAGAATCATTGTATCCAACAATAGTGTTGTCTCTTTTGTAGGTTTGTCTATTCTAAATTGAATCATGCACTCTTCTTCATCCACATCCTGCGTGAAATCCACATCTGTAAATCGCTCAATCGCATTCATGGTATTAATTGTCAAAACAGAAATTGCCGAGCACACAATGTCGCTACCTGCTTCTGCAAATCCAGCATGTTCATAAACCTTGAACCCAACACATTCATTCAATTCATTCTTGTAAATGGTTACCTTAGTCATAACATCAAATTAAGCGTTGATCTTTTCAATCTTAACAGCTGTGTATTGTTGTCTGTGACCGTTCTTCTTATGGTATCCAGATTTTCTCTTATACTTGTAAACGATAACTTTTTTAGCTTTGCCGTCTCCAATTACAGAAGCTGTAACTGTAGCGCCTTCTACTGTTGGATTACCAACCTTTAATTCTGCATCGCTTACTGCAAGTACTTGGTCAAATGTAAAAGTCTCTCCAGCTTCTACACCAAGTTTTTCTACTTTAATGATATCGCCTTCGGCTACTTTGTACTGTTTACCACCTGTTGCTATAATTGCGTACATATGGCACCTCCTATTATCATTACTCGCCAGTTATGGTGTTACATGTCATCCTATAAACGTTCAAACATGCAAACTTGTAAACCTCACTGTGCGGCATACTCATGTATTTTACCATAGACATTGCTATGCGTCAACCTTTTTTTAATTAAAAATACGTTTTACTGATATCAATGAAGTGGCTCTATCCCAGCGTTCATAATAATCCACATCATGTACGATTGTATCGTACTTCTCACTTAGTGCATGAATCATTTGACCATTTCCTAAATAGATAGCTACATGGCTTGGTCCTGCACCCTCTGTATAGAATAACAAATCCCCTGGTTTCCATTCGGAGCGATTGTTTTTACTGATAGAAGTTCCCTTACCTACCTGTACAGATGCTGTTGTTCCAATGTCTATTCCAAAATGATTTTTATATACCCAATAGGTGAAACCACTACAATCCCAACCTCTAGAGGACTTGCCTCCCCATACATATTGTACTTTTCCTGCATATTGGGTAATGGCCCAAATATCTTCCGTAGTCCCGGTATACTCAAATACAATTGTAACAACCTTTTCATATGCGCCAGAATATGAACCTGTAATTCTTGTATCATTTACAACACAATACGGTCTGATTCTATAAAAATATACGGTATCTTTATTTAACCCGGACTCTGACCATGTTAAAGTGTGTCCATTGTCAATGTCGGCTATCAACTGATAATTTGATTTGTCGCCTTCACTGCGATAGATCTCGTACCCTTGTGCACCTTCTGACTTTTTCCAACTTAGAGAAACTTTCGTATCTCCATCACTGGTTGTTCCGCTTATTTTCACTTTATTAGGAGTTGTCTTTGTTCCTATGATTTCAGAAGACTCTCCATACACATTCCCGGTTTCCAAACTCTGGCATGCCTTAATATAGTAATAATATTCTACTCCACACTCACGTTCTGCATCTGTATATGTTGTAGCAGCACCATCTGTGATTTCAGCTACGCACTCAAACTCTCCGTCTTTTTTCAAACAACGGAACACTTGATAGCCGACTGCCCCATCTACTGCGTCCCACTGCAACTGAATTGTATTATATGATATGCCACTTACACTTGTTAATACCGGTGTGGCAAGAGGAGTAATCTGGCTTATCACTTCAGAAGCTTCTCCATACAAAACACCTTTATCTAAATTGGCATATCCGCAAATATAGTACATATAAGTAGCATTTGTCTGAATGTTTGTTTCCTGATATGAAGTTATATTCCCATCAGCAATTACCATTGTAGGAACATAATTTGCACCTCCGTTGGTGCTCTTATACAAGATGTAACCATCCACACCTTCTAATTGTTTCCAGGTTAAATCAATGCTTTCACGAGATGCCTGTGTGATCTGAAACTTCTCTACCTTGGCAGGAAGAATACGGAATGCATCTTTCAATACCACACTTCCTTGATATCCCATAACTTGCACTTTGATACTAGCACAGCCCACCTTCTTATTGTCAGAATAGCTCAGAATAGTAATCTCTTCTTTTGATTTTTCGACTGTATCGCCATCTTCATCAACAAACTCTATACTCTCAATCTCAGGCTTGATTTCCTTCCCTGTATAGACAAACACATTCCCTTCAGGAATTTCCACATCTACAACACTCAATGCTGAGACTTCCGGTAATCTTTTTGCCACCAATTCATTTGTACAAATAAAAATAATGGTGCACATCACCAGAAGTGTGATTGACAAAATTGTTTTTAAGTTTTCACGAATATAAACTCTCATCTTAATTCCTCTCTTTGATGTACTCCCTTGCGCACATGCCTGTATATTTTAATACAAGGTGTGATATCTAGTCAACATTTTTCGTAACTTTCGTAATATTTCTGTAACTATTCAGCCATGAGACAAATATCTGTATCGGAAACGTTATGCTTGCATATAAGTTTTCGATATAGATATTTGACATATGGCGTTTAGACAAAGCGAGAAGAAGCATGGCGGATTCGAGCTTCATGGCTGAATAGTTACTATATCTTATTACACAAAAAATGTGATTCACATGGAATCACATTTTCAATAATTTAGATGCATTTTTAGACGCAATTTGTTCCCGCTCATCTTTTGTCAACGGAATCTGATAAAAGGTTTCCACAAACTGTTTTTGTCCACCCCACGGCGAATCCGTTCCAAATAATATTTTATCTACACCATGATTCCGAACCATTCGCAAAAACTGCCATGGGTTCATCTTATCTAAAACGTAGGAAGTATCAAAATATACATCTCTGCCAACCAGCAATTGTTCTACCTCTTCAAACATTTCATTGCCTCCCATATGGGCTAAAACCAAATTCTTTGGAGAGACTTCGTTCAGCATCTCTTCTATCATTTTCGGTGTACAATGAATGTCCTTTGGACTTATGGGATCCAAACCGGCATGTGTTACAATAATTAAATCAAGTTCTGTTGCATAGGACAGAATCCTTTTATATTTGATATCATTAAAGTAGGTGTTCTGATAATCCGGATGGAATTTTATTCCTTTTAAACCATTTTCTTTTATCCATCGTAATTTTTCTTTGTAATCTTCGCAGTCCGGATGAATACTTCCAAAGGAAATAAACTTTCCTTCCATGAACTGCAATGCAAAACGTTGAATGGAATCGAACTGCTTTGGTGCTGTCGCCACCGGCAGAATCACGGAACATTGAATTCCGGCCTCTTCTGCTGAACGATGCAGCCCTTCTTCCTTTCCATTCGTATATGGTGGCATATGACAGGTCTCCGACAAATGGGCTATGGTCCGATCCGCTATTTTTTCCGGAAATATATGTGTATGAAAATCTATCATTTTATCCCTTCTTTATCTAAAGTCTTGTAGTCACAAAAATATCATATAATGCACGAATCGCATTGTCGAAATCGTGGTTACGAACACCAACTACAATATTCAACTCGCTAGAACCTTGGTCAATCATTTTTACATTCACATGGGCATGAGCAAGTGCAGAAAATACACGTCCGGAAGTACCACGTTTTGCTCTCATACCACGGCCTACAATAGCGATTAATGCCAAATCAGATTCCAATTCCAAGGAATCCGGCTGTACCGCTTGATGAATACCTGCAAGTACTTCTTGTTCCTTTTCTTCAAACTCTGACTGGTGAACAAACACTGTCATGGTATCAATTCCTGAAGGCATATGCTCAATGGAAATGCCATTATCTTCAAATACTTGCAATACCTTGCGACAGAAGCCCACTTCTGAGTTCATCATTGCTTTTTCAATTGTAATAGACGCAAATCCCTGCTTTCCTGCAATACCGGTAATGGTGTACTTCGGATGTCTGCAGGTAGCTTCTACGATTAACGTGCCCTTATCATCCGGTGCGTTTGTGTTACGAATATTAATTGGAATCCCTTCCTTGCGAATAGGGAATATAGCGTCCTCATGAAGAACGGTTGCTCCCATGTAAGAAAGTTCTCGCAATTCTTTGTATGTAATGGCTTCAATAGATTTTGGATTATTAATAATTCTCGGATCTGCTATCATGAAGCCGGAAACATCGGTCCAGTTTTCATACATATCAACCTTTGCAGCCTTTGCAACGATAGAACCTGTTAAGTCTGAGCCACCTCTTGAGAATGTTTTAATTGTTCCATCCGGCATAGAGCCATAGAACCCTGGAATCACCGCGCGTTCAACCTTCTCTAATCGTTTTGATAAAACAGCATTTGTCTTTTCGTCATCAAAACGTCCATCTTCATCAAATAAAATAACCTCTGCAGCATCAATAAACTCATATCCAAGATAATTTGCCATAATAATGCTGTTCAGATATTCTCCTCTAGAAGCTGCATAATCTCTTCCTACTTTTTTTCCGAAATTCTCACGAATCACATTAAACTCAGCGTCCAAAGAAAGTTCTAACCCTAATCCATCTATAATTTCATTGTATCTTGCCTTTATTTCATCTAGGAGTGTTGTAAATTTCTTTTCACGAATCGCTGCATTATAACAGGTATATAACATATCGGTAACCTTTGTATCCCCTGAAAAACGTTTTCCAGGAGCTGAAGGTACTACATATCTTCTACTTTTATCTGCACGGATGATTTCTCCCACTTTTTTAAACTGTTCGGCACTGGCTAAAGAACTCCCTCCGAATTTTACTACTTTTTTCATTTGTCTACCTCCACAATATTTGTTTCATCTTACACACTTATTATTCAAAAAATGCCTCTTGAAATGGCTTTTTGATTTTCTTTCTTGTCACCTCTACCAGTTGCAGTTTTGTCATGTCAACTAACGTTGTGGCAATTGCATCCTTGTGCAATTCATACTCAAATTGCCTTAACAATTCCTCTGTCAGTTCCTGACTGTTCATATTAATAAAATCAACTAATATAATTCCACTTAGGTTCCTTAGACGAATTTGTTTTGCAACTTCCTTGCATGCTTCTATATTAATTTTAAAGTATGCCTTATCATCTTTCCTTTTGTCAATACATTTTCCAGTATTTATATCAATTACTGTCAGTGCTTCCGTCGGTTGAATCACTAGATACGCTCCGGATTTCAACCAAACTCGCTCTTTCAATGCTCGTTCAATCTGTTTTTCAATTCCATACAACTTGTGCAGGGGTAATAACTTTTCCTGGTACAGGCGTAGTTTCTCCAAATCCTCCGGCTGATTCTGAGTCAGGAAATCTTTGATTTCCTCGTATAACTCCAAATCCTCCACAATAATATCTGTCAAACCATCTTGGTAAATATTTTTTAGTTCCCTCAAATATTGTCTGGGTGCTCTTTTCAAGCAAGAAAAAGGGACTCTGGTTTGAGCCGTCATAACAACAGCCTCATAATCGGATATTAGTTGCTTAAGCTCTCCTGTTAAAATATCCTTATGGACTTCTCTCGCATTGGTTCTCATGATAAAGCCATACTTATCCGATGCATATTCATTTGCAATGGATATCAAACGTTCTCTTTCCTCTTTCGCAAGCTTTGCCGAAGCACCAATACGTGTATCCCCGCTTGTTAATACAGCATATTTCCCCGTAAAACTCAGCTTGCTTGTAACCGTTGGAACTTTAGTCTTTACAGCCTCTTTGGAAACCTGCACAATTAGTTCATCGCCCACGCAAAGGGGCTTTTTCCCTATTTTGTGTGTAAAAATCGGATCATCATTTTCCTCGATGGCATAATAACATTCTACACCTTTTCCAATCTCTACGAAAGCTGCACCAATGTTACCTACAATATTTTTCACTTTACCAACATAGATATTCCCCAGTTCTGCCAGATGATTGCTTTCTTCCTGCTTAGCGCAATGCAACTCCACAACCTCATCATTCTCTAACACTGCTGTTATAATCTTTTCTTCCAGCCTCGTAATTACCAGTTTTCGTTTCATTACCACACCTTATCCAAACTCACAAAATTATGATTGCCTTCATCTGCATAAACTTCTAAGCGATGATGTGAAAAGGAGACACTCTCTAAATCCACACCCAAATATCCGGCAAATGCCTGCATGACCACTTCTGGTTTCAGGTTTTCAACGCTGCCTGTTGCCACCTGCATAAAAATACTATCATCCCGAATTTCAAATTGATAAATCATAGGCTTTATATCAACTTCTTTTTCGCTCTTCTTTGTTTTTTTCATAATACAAATAGAAGGTTGATTCATAAAACCAGCCGCCATTTGTTGCCAGCCTTGCGGAAACATACCGCTTTTTACCGTAGAAAGATAGTCCGATGCTGCCACAATGGTCATACCGGTACGCTTTTTCTCATCAGAAATAGGCACCATATTCACAACCTCTATTCCTTCTACAGAAGTTTGATTCATACGTGCCACAGCCGCACTCATATCAATCTCTTCTGTAAGTTCAATATCAAAATATTCGCCATCACTTGTTACACCCACACCCAAAGGATTGGCAAAGGACATAATCATATGAGGACTAAATCCACCGGTAAATGCAATTGGAATCTCGGCACGTCTCATCATCTTTTGAAAGAAACGCATGATATCAAGATGACCAATAAACTTCATTGCACCAAATTTACGGAATTTAATTCTTGCCTTCAACACACACACCTCCTCCGAAAATCGCTGCTCCACAGCCAGAACACTGCATACGACAGTTCGGTGTAACTTCACCTTCCAGTGCCCGTTTCCATTCCCGTTGCAGGAATTTCTTAGTAACGCCAATATCGATGAAGTCCCAAGGTAGAATCTCTTCTAAATCACGTTCCCGCAAGTTATAAAAAGCAATATCTACACCTGTATTTTCGAACGCTTGCATCCACAAATCATATTGAAAATGTTCCCCCCAAGAATCATAGCTGCAACCCAACTTGTAAGCTTCTAAAATCACTTTGCCAACACGTCTGTCCCCACGGGCAAAAACCCCTTCCAACACCGTCACATCCGCTTCATGCCAGTTGTATTTTAGGCTCTTATGATTCAATTGGGCCTTCATCTCATGATTTACCACATTTGCTTTTGCAATATAGTCTTCCCTGTTTAACATGGTTGCCCATTGAAAAGGGGTGAATGGCTTTGGAATAAAGAAGGATGTACTTGCAACAATCTGACATTTTCCATTTCTTTGATCCTTCGGAATTTCATAGTAACGTCTTGCTACTTTATCTGCCAAACGAGCAATATCCTTCATATCTTCTTCTGTTTCCGTTGGAAGACCTAACATGAAATATAATTTCACTCGGCTCCAACCACCTTCGAATGCTTGTCCTGCACCATCTAAGATGATTTCTTCCGTTAATCCTTTATTGATTACATCCCGAAGTCTCTGGGACCCGGCCTCCGGTGCAAATGTGAGGCTACTCTTTCGAATATCCTGCACTTTACTCATTACATCCAGAGAAAATGCGTCAATACGAAGGGATGGAAGGGAAATGTTGATTCCCTTTCCCTTAAACTCTTCGATTAAATATGTGACCAGTTCTTGTAACTGTGAATAATCACTGGAGCTTAGAGAACTCAGCGAAATCTCCTCATGCCCAGTGCTTTTCAACATGTTGTATGCATATTCTTTTAACATATCCACATGGCGTTCACGGGTTGGTCTGTAGAGCATTCCTGCCTGACAAAACCGACATCCACGAATGCAACCTCTCTGAATTTCCAAAACAACCCTATCTTGAGTTGCTTTAATAAACGGAACTACCGGCTTTTCAGGATAATAGGTATTTGTCACATCTAATACCATTTGTTTTGCAATTATAGTTTTTGCATGGGAGTTATTTGGCTCAAAGGAAGCTATCGTACCATCTTCATGATAAGTCACATCATAAAATGCAGGCACATAAAGTCCCGGAATCTCCGCTGCCATTTCCAAAAATTCTTTCTTGGATTTGCCCGATGCTTTCCACTCTTTATATTGATCCATTAATTCATAGAAGACAGTCTCCCCTTCTCCTATATAGAAAATGTCGAAGAAATCTGCCAGCGGCTCCGGATTATAGGTACACGGACCGCCTCCAATTACAATCGGATGTTCCTCTGTTCTATCCTTTGCAAACATTGGAACCTGTGCCAAGTCCAATATCTGAAGAATATTGGTATAGCACATTTCGTATTGAATGGTGATACCTATAAAATCAAAATCCTTGATTGGTTCTTGGGATTCCAATGCAAATAGTGGAATCTTCTCTTCTCTCATGATTCTATCCAAATCTGTCCATGGGGAATATACACGTTCACACCATATATCGTCGCGACGATTTAACATATCATAAAGAATCTGAATTCCCAAATGGGACATTCCGATTTCATATACATCCGGAAACACAAAGGCAAAGCGAATGTCTACCTCTTCCTTCTTTTTCATAACGGCATTCACTTCATTTCCAATATAGCGTGCCGGCTTATCAACTTTTAATAAAATTTCATCAGATAAGGCTAATTTTCTCAATTCAATTCTCCTTTTGTATTGTTACTTTTTTACTATGACATTATATCAACGGAATATTTGGAAGTCAATAAATCCATCCAAGTCCATCCCATGGAATTCTTGTTTAATTTCATTTGTCACAGTCTTTGCTTCTTCCAGCCCATTCTTGTTTGCAATGGCAAATAAGCATAACAATAATATTGCCACCACAGTTCGAGCCACAAAAGAACCAGACCCCTTTTCTTCTCTTGTAAATTCATCATTTTTGTAGATACTTTGGTAAGCCGATTGGTATCTTGGATGTATTGCCGGTGGTGTATATTTTTCGCTGTACATTTTTCTGGTTTCCTGTAACAATGTAATTCTTCTTTTTTCCGTTTCTGTCATGACCGATCCTCCAAAAACAAAAGGCATATACTATGTAACATAATATATGCCCTTTCCAATTTCTTTAGAAGATTAGCGGTCAGCCAATTCTTTTGTAATATCCTCCCATGTCACTCCACGTTCCACCATGAGAACCATTGCATGATACAGAAAATCAGATAATTCGTATTTAATTTCCTCCGGATTCGGGTTCTTGGCTGCAATCACAAGTTCTGTTGCCTCTTCCCCAACCTTTTTCAGAATCTTATCAATTCCTTTGTCAAACAAATAATTGGTGTAAGAACCTTCCTTTGGATGATTCTTCCGATCCAGAATCGTTTCATATACACTTTCAAACACTTGAAGAGGATTGGTCTCATCGTAGTCCTTTCCAACAAGGGATTGAAAGAAACAAGTAGGATTACCGGTATGGCACGCAGCCCCTATTTGCTCAACCTTGGCTAAAATCGTGTCCTTATCACAGTCTATGGTTAGAGACTTCACATATTGAAAATGTCCCGATGTTTCCCCTTTTACCCAAAGTGTTTCTCGACTTCGGCTAAAATATGTCATTTTCCCTGTTTTCAGCGTTGTCTCATAGGCTTCTTCATTCATGTAAGCCATCATCAACACTTCTCCTGTTTTGTAATGTTGTACAATAACAGGAATCAGTCCATCTTCATTCACCTTAAACTCTGAAAAACTCATCATACTCTCAAATGATGTCATTTTAATTCCCTGCTCTTCACATTTTACCTTGAAATCTTGAAGATTATATTCCCTCTGGCTTACAAATCTCCCGGAAATTCCTTCAATCCCATCTTTTTTCAAAATACGTAAAACTTCCTTCTCATCTAATACGTCCGTAAGAATGACAGTTGGAAGATTTGTTGTATTTGTTACCGAATCCAAATCCGGACGATGCATAAAGATAATCTCACTTGCAAATTCCGTAATCAGGTGTCGACTTTTATATAATCTGTCAAAATCATTCAAGGAAACTGCTATTTTATCCTTTCCAAAACGTTTTGAGACCTCCTCTATTAATTCTACCCCTGTTGGTTTCGAGAGGTTTAAAATCGCTTTTTTGGCTCCTGTATATAGAATCTTTTTTACATCTTCCTGCCTGCGGATGTTTCCACCAGCAATCATAGGTATTCGGATAGTTCGATTAATCTTTTTCATCAAATCGATGGCATTATCATGCTCCACATCACTAGACGACAGGTCAAATACAATCAACTCGTCGGCTCCTGCATCACCATATGCCTTTGCCAATGCAACGACATCCTCAGACAATATTTCTGAATTATCAAACCATTTTACCGCTTTCCCTTGAGAGATAAAAATACAAGGGATTAATTTTTTATAAATCATTATGCTAAACTTCCTTTCGTAGACCAGACATCCTTCATGCGTGGTTCTTCCATTGTAGCCATATCAAGAGCTTTTCCAAAGGCTTTAAAAAGAGCCTCTGACATGTGGTGATTATTTATTCCATCCATAATTTTTAGATGAAGATTCATCGCCCCACTGTAGGATACTGCATAGAAAAATTCACGGAACATCTCCGTATCGAAATCACCTAATTTTTTTGCCGAAAAATTCGCTTTGAAATTCAGGTACGGTCTTCCCGATAAATCAATGGCGCAGAGAGCCAATGTGTCATCCATCGGAAGCAGAAAACTGCCATAACGTTTGATCCCTGCTTTGTCTCCCAAAGCTTTTGCAATGGCCTGCCCAAGCACAATACCTGTATCTTCTATGGTGTGGTGACAATCTACATGTAAGTCTCCAGTCACCTTAACATCCAAATCAAACAGTCCGTGTCTTGCGAACCCTTCCAACATATGATCAAAATATCCAATTCCGGTGTTAATACTGGTCTTACCTTGTCCGTCCAGGTTGATTGTAATCACAATCGTTGTTTCTTTTGTTGTTCTTTCGCAGGTTGCGATTCTTGTGTTCATAACTATCCCTCGATTCTTCTATTCAAATCTTACTTTAATTGAGTTTGCATGTGCCGTTAACTGCTCTGCCTGTGCAAAATGTTCGATATCCAGATGAATTTCTTCCAGTGCCTCTTTTGAATATGCAATAATACTTGATTTTTTAATGAAATCATCCACACTCAGCGGTGAAAAGAATTTTGCAGTTCCATTTGTCGGCAATACATGGTTTGGTCCAGCAAAATAGTCTCCCAACGGTTCACTACTATATTCACCGATAAAGATTGCCCCCGCATTTCGTATCTTCATCATAACATCATATGGATCTTTTGTCATGATTTCTAAATGTTCTGATGCAATTTCATTTGCAATATCAATCACATCTTCCATGGTGTCTGCAACCAATATGTATCCATAGTTTTCCAAAGACTTTCTCATAATCTCAGTCCTTGTAAGTTCCTCTACAAAAATCTCTACCTGCTCAGAAACCTCTCTGGCAAGTTCTTCGCTGGTAGTCACCAATATTGCAGATGCCAATTCATCATGTTCCGCCTGAGATAATAAATCCGCAGCCACATATCTTGGATTTGCAGTTTCATCTGCAATCACCAGAATTTCACTTGGTCCTGCAATGGAGTCAATATTCACATGACCGTAAACTGCCTTTTTCGCCAACGCCACATAGATGTTTCCAGGCCCTACAATTTTATCAACCTTTGGTATACTTTCTGTTCCGTAAGCCATGGCTGCAATTGCCTGCGCACCACCTACCTTGTAAATCACATCCACTCCCGCCTCTTTGGCTGCCACTAAAGTGTTGGGATTCACTTTTCCATCCTTTCCAGGTGGAGTTGTCATAATAATTTCATCAACTCCGGCTACCTTTGCCGGCAGAATGTTCATTAACACTGAAGATGGATAAACTGCTTTGCCACCCGGAACATAAACGCCCACGCGATGGAGAGGAGTCACTTTTTGACCAAGCATAGTTCCATTTGGTTTGCTGTCAAACCAACTATATTGTCTCTGTTTTTCATGATATACACGAATATTTTCCTTGGCCTTACGAATGATTTCCACCAAAGACGGGTCTACCAGACTGTAAGCCTCCTTGGTTTCTTCCTCCGTAACGACTATAGTTTCGGCCGAAATGTCTGCACCATCAAACTTCTTTGTAAATGCAAACACTGCCTCGTCTCTGTTCTGACGAACTTCTTCTAAAATAGCTCCAACTCGCTTCTCGTATTCCGGATACTGGTTTGGGCTTCTTTTTAGCAAATCTTCTAACAGATTTTTCTTTGTATTTTCATCAAGTCTTTGTATTCTCATCTCTATGCCTCCTGTAAGAGTGCCCGAAGTTTTGTAAGAAGGTCTTTAATACGCTCATTCTCCAATCTCATGCTCACAGGATTCACAATCATGCGAGCCGAAAGCGGACACACTTCTTCCAATACATCCAAGTTATTTTCTCTTAATGTGGAACCGGTTTCTACAATATCCACAATCACTTCTGATAGACCAACCAATGGAGCCAGTTCTATAGAACCGTTTAATTTAATAATCTCCACTGTCTGATGCTTTTTGTTATAGAAATAATCTTTTGCAATATTAGGATATTTGGTGGCAACCCGAATCAATTCCCGATGCTTTAACAATTCTTCTGCTGATTTAGGGCCACATACACACATACGACACTTTCCAAACTGAAGGTCTAACACCTCATGTACTTTTCTGCCTTCTTCCATAATGGTATCTTTTCCAACCACACCAATATCGGCAGCCCCATATTCCACATATGTTGGTACGTCCGGACCTTTTGCCAAGAAAAATTTCAACTTCAACTCTTCATTTACAAAAATTAATTTTCTTGAATTCTTATCTTTCATTTCCTGGCAGGTGATGCCTAATTCTTCCAGTAATTCTAATGTTTTCTGTGCGAGACGCCCCTTTGTCAATGCAAATGTTAAGTATCTCATACATATACCCCCTACCTATTTTATCTTCTTTGTAACAGTTTTTACTTTTCCTGTCAGTAAATTGATCATTTCAATTTCATTATTATTCTTTAAGTACATCATACTAATGCACATATTCTGTTTTGCATAAGCAACATAGGATTCCACACCATGGGACTCGCTCTTTTTTGCAAGTTCCGTCTGTTTTCCATTCTTACGAAAATCTTTTGCAAGAGAAACCGCTTCACTATGTCTTCCCTCATCATATAAAATGTATGTGGTCTTATACTCACATGGAATCTCCACTTTTTGTCTACCAAAAGCACTCATAAGTTCATCTACAACAATTACAAATCCGACGGATGGGCTTGCTTTACCAAATTTTCCAAGAAGAGTGTCATAGCGCCCACCTTTTACAATGGCATCTCCGGTTCCATAGGTATAACCACGAAAAATAATTCCCGTGTAATAACCATATGTCCCATGCATGCTAAAGTCAAAGGTTACATACTTATCCACCTCATATGAAACCAATATTTCATAAATGCTTTCCAAACGCTTTACGGCTTCTAAAGTTTCGGAATTTAAAGCAATTTTCCGCGCCTCTTTCAATACTTCCGGACCGCCAATCAATTCTGGCAGAATCTGAAAAGCTGTTTTTACAGTGGTTTTTGCTTGCTTATTTTCCAATAATTCATCCACACCAAAAGAATTTCGATTGGCAATGAGTTCTCGTAAGCGAAGTTCGTCTACTTCTTCTAATTTTGTTTCTTTGATAAGACCTTCAAAGAAATCCACATTGCCTATATGTATCTGGAAATCATTAAGTCCAACTTCTTTTAAACTTTCCACTGCCATCGCGATCATCTCAGCATCTGCTTCAACGGAGTCCACCCCAATAAACTCCGCGCCAAGTTGGGTGTTTTCGCGAAGTCTACCCAAATAATTAGAATGATTAATAAAGGTGTTCCCCTTATAACACAAACGAATTGGCATATCTTCTGATTCATAGATGGTAGTTGCAACTCTGGCGATAGACGGTGTGATATCCGGTCTAAGCACTAATGTATTCCCCTCTTTATCGAAAAATTTATACAAATCTTTAGAAGGAATGGTTCCCACTTCTTTTCCAAACACATCAAAATATTCAAACATAGGTGTCTGTATATCTTGATAACCATACAAGTGCAACACCTTCTGTAACTTTTCTTCTATTAATAATTTTTTCTTATATTCGATTCCATAGATGTCTCTCACACCTTCCGGTGTATGCATTTGTTGTCTCATATAGTCCTCCTGTTAATCCCTAAGTTCCAAATCCTTTTGCATTGCATCTAAATATGGCACCATACAGCCATTTTTAAACTGCAGGAAAAAATTCGGATTTAGTTCCTCATAGCGGAAACTTTTTCTTCCGCCATTTTGTCCTCTTTCCCAGAATGTTTTTATTTCCTGGAATGTCATATAGTATAATTCATTTCTAGCACTAAAGTAAATAATAAAAAAGGAAATTCCACCTTGTTTTTCAAAGCCTTCCATGAAATCCACCTGATGTTCATGTATATTTTGCAGCGGAAAGGTGTCCGTATGACATTCCTTGGCATCAAAACACACCGGAATCCCCTGGACCGCGCCTATATAGTCTACTGTACTCTTTTGTTCAAAATATGCAAGTGTAATATGTCTGTGTTCTTTATCTATGCGTACTGGTGTGATCGGGGTTGGTATCTTTTGGATAAGCGCCAATCCCTGTTCCTGATAGCGTTCATTAGTACGATTGATAAATTCTTCCAGGGTAGACCCTCGAAGTCCACGCGAATTCCATGTTCCCATAATTTCTATCCTTTGTTATTCTTTTCTTCTTTCAAAATCGTTTCAAACAATCTTGGTAGGGGTGCCGTAAATTGTTTGAAGCTGATGTTTTCAAACCCCTCGGAAAGTTCTGGCAATTCTAATCGGTAAGCATGTAGAAGTTGACTTTCCAATCCGTATTTTTGTTTGTAAATATCGTTCAGCTTTCGATTTCCATATTTGTAGTCACCTATAATCCAATGATTTACCGATGCTAAATGTGCACGAATCTGATGGGTTCTTCCTGTAATTAAATGCACCTCCAACAAGGTACATTTCCCGTTTGTCCAAAGTGGTTCATACTCTGTTTCAATCAGAAGACTGTTTTTAATTTCTTTCGGAGAAATCATTACTTTATTTATCGCCTCATCCTTAAATAAATAACCTTTGATATATTGCTTTTCTTTTACTTCCCCTGCAACAAGGCAACGATAATATTTTTTTACGGATCGTTCTTTAAAAAGTTCGCCCATTTTTTGAAGTCCCAAAAGACTCTTTCCGGCTACTACAAGTCCACTTGTATTTCTATCCAAACGGTTACAGATGGAAGGTTTAAACTTCCGAAGTTCTTCCTCCGTCAATTGACCGGAGTTCAAAAGATAGGTGATAATATGCTCTACCAAAGACTCATCCTTTGCATCTGCTTTTTGAGAAAGCATTCCAACAGGCTTGTTGATGAAAAGGATATTATGGTCCTCATAAATTACATCTAATTTTTGTTTTGTCTTTTGCACCGTCATTTTCGAAAATTTTTCAATGGTTTCATCTGCCAAAAAAAGCTTAATTCGGTCTCCCACTTCCAGTTTTTCGTTTCCGGTCGCTTTCTTTCCGTTTAATACAATGTTCTTTTTGCGAAGCATCTTATATATAAAACTTTTTGGTGCTTCATTCAGATATTTGGCAATGAGTTTATCGAAGCGCTGTCCCGCTTCATTTGCTGTTACAATAATTTCTTGCATCCTTCCCTCACTATAACGAAATATTCAAAATAATCTGCTGGATTTTTGTTTCCTTCTTCTTTGTGTCATTCCCTGTCTTAGCCGCAAGGCTATTCATTTCCCCTGCACGGGTGACAAAAGCATTATAATTTTCAAAAATTTTCACAGATACATTGGTAAACTGATTTGCATATAGAATCTGTTTCAGATGCTTTGCTGCAAAAGTTGTATCCGTTTTTTCCTTTGAAGCATATCCGCAAATGGTATTGTCAGAGATTATGATACAGTCCACCGGCATAATATGTTTTTCACTGGTAAATACCAGATCATAGGCAACGGTAAGTTCTGATGTTTTTTCTCTGATTTCATGGGCTTTAGTTGCTTCAATAGAATGATGCGGAAATAGCATAATCACTTCTACCAATGACTTTGACGCCGGAAGACACCCAAGTACCGCTACTAATGTGAGTAAATTCAATCTGGTATTGGTCTGTGCAACCCCAAGAATCAAAAGTGCAATAACAATTCCAAACTGCAAAACTGTTTTAAGAATCATATTCTGTTTTCTTTTCTCGACATAACCCGGATTTCCTTTTGTAATCTTCATAGCCTTTTTCCTTGTTTTTTTTATTTTGCTTTCTTCTTGTGTACATTCCGAATTGCTTTTTTCTTTTTCGGAGCATTCTTTCCCTGTCCATTCTGTCCTGGGCCTGCACCTTTCGTCTTGCGATGTCCTTGATTTCCTGGAGTAATGTTCCCTTTAAATGAGTTCTTATCTTGTCTCGGACGAATCAGGCACTTCTTGTCAAATCCAACCAAATCCATTCTATCTGCAGACTTTAATGCTTCCATTACTAAATCATAATTCTTTGGATTGCGGTATTGTATAAGCGCTCTTTGCATGGCCTTTTCATGAGGATTCTTAGGAACATAAACCAGCTTCATGGTTCTTGGGTCTACTCCTGTGTAATACATACAGGTAGATATGGTAGACGGTGTAGGATAAAAATCCTGCACCTGTTCCGGCATGTATCCCAAATCACGCAAATATTCTGCAAGCGCAATGGCTTCTCTCATGGTAGAGCCAGGATGGGAAGACATCAAATACGGAACTAAGAATTGGTTTTTTCCCAATTTATCATTAATTTGTTTGTACTTCTTTGAAAAAGCCTGATACACACTGTTTTCCGGTTTTCCCATCATTTGAAGAACCGGATCCGCCACATGTTCCGGCGCAACTTTCAGTTGTCCGCTTACATGATGCTCACAAAGTTCACGGAAGAAGGTATCATCCTTATCCGCCATCAGATAATCAAAACGAATTCCGGAACGAATAAATACTTTCTTCACATTTGGAAGTTCCCGAAGTTTCCTTAATAATTTCAAATAATCTTTATGGTCCACCTTTAGATTCTTACATGGCGTCGGGAATAAACATTGTCTGTTCTTACATACGCCCTTGGTAAGTTGTTTGTCGCAAGATGGCCCTCTAAAGTTTGCAGTCGGTCCACCTACATCATGTATATATCCTTTAAAATCTTTATCCCAGATAAACTGTTTTGCTTCTGAAATTAAAGACTCGTGACTTCTGGTCTGAATAATTCTTCCCTGATGGAAAGTTAAAGCACAAAAGCTGCAGCCGCCAAAACAGCCACGGTTGCTAATCAGACTATATTTCACCTCTTCAATTGCCGGAACTCCACCAAGTGGCTCATAAGAAGGATGATAGGTTCTCATGTACGGCAAACTGTATACTCTGTCCATTTCCGACTGAGAAAGAGGCTTGGATGGCGGATTCTGCACCACATATAAATGCTCTGAATATGGTTCCACCAAACGTTTTGAAGTAAATGGGTCCGTGTTGCAGTATTGCTTGTAAAAACTGCTGGCATAGTTCAGTTTGTCAGCCTTTAACTCATCCCAAGACTCCAAAACGAGTGCGTCATAAACACTGTCCAGTGACTTTACCTTTACAACGGTTCCATCAATATAAGTAATATCTTCCACTGCAAGCCCACTATCTAAGGCTTCTGCAATTTCTACAATGGAACGCTCTCCCATTCCGTAAGAAATAATGTCTGCACCGGAATCCAATAAAATAGAACGTTTTAATTTGTTGGACCAATAATCATAATGTGCCATTCTGCGAAGACTGGCTTCAATTCCACCAATAATAATCGGTGTCTTCTTGTACACTTGTCGAATCAAATTGCAGTATACAACTGTGGCATAGTCCGGTCTTTTTCCCATCTCACCACCCGGTGTAAATGCATCGTTGGATCTTCTTTTTTTAGAAACCGAATAATGATTCACCATAGAGTCCATATTCCCTGCAGAAACTAAAAAACCAAGCCTTGGCTCCCCATAAATGGAAATACTCTCTTTTTCTTTCCAATCCGGCTGGGCTATGATTCCCACTTTATATCCGTGTGATTCCAATATTCGAGTAATAATGGCATGTCCAAAAGAAGGATGATCTACATAGGCATCCCCACTCACATATACAAAATCAACCTGCTCCCAACCACGTGCAACCATATCCTGTCTGCAAATTGGCAAAAAATCTTTTTTCATTTAAAGTACCTCATAGGTGTTATTCTTAATATCGTCATAGTCCTGAATGTAATAATCGGCCAATTGACGCTTCTTTTCTTCCTGATTTCTGGAAAACTTGTCGTCCACTGCACATACTTTCATTCCCGCATTTTTACCGGCCAAAATTCCATTGGAAACATCTTCAAACACAAGACAATTCTTTGGGTCCACCCCTAAATCCTTGGCAACGTTTAAATATACTGCAGGATTTGGTTTTCCTGCACCTGCTTCACAGGAAGTCCAGATAGCCCCCATATATTCCATCACCTTATTGTTTTTCAGTGTTCCTTCTGCCAATTCTCTGTTGTTGCTTGTGGCAATTCCAAGTTTTATTCCCTTTTCATGCATACTTTTTATAAAATCATATGCACCTTTTTTTAATTCCATCTGTGTGGTATAAATCTCATATGCCATATCATACCACTCTTGCTCCAGTTCTTCTCTGGTATGGGGAAGACTCGGAAACAAATCAAGGAAATATTGGGCTGTCTCAGAGTAACTCATGCCTTCCATTCCTTCATGGAAACCTTCCGGCTTTTCCAGATGATATTTTTCCAAAAACAGTTCATCAATATTTTCCCAAATCCACATGGAATCAATAAGAGTTCCATCTATATCAAAAATAATTGCTTCTATATCTTTTAACATAATTGTTCTAATTCCTCCGCTTTTAGCGGTCTGTAGCCGCCCAATGGTAAATTTTCATCTAATACAAGTGTTCCCATGGACAATCGTTTTAAATAAATGACTTCTTTTCCAACCGATAAAAACATGCGTTTTACCTGATGGAATTTTCCTTCCTGAATAGTTAATCTAATTTCGGAGATTTCATCAGAATCTATAATTTCTAACATCGCAGGCTTAGCTATCTCATCTTGTCCCAGTGAAACGCCTTCTGCAAATGCTTTTACATCAACTTCCGTAACAACACCTTTTACTTTGGCATAATATACCTTGTCCACATGCTTCTTCGGTGACAACAGGCGATGTGCCATCTCTCCATCATTTGTAATTAAGAGAAGACCCTCTGTGTCTTTGTCCAAGCGACCAACGGGAAACAAATCCTTACGTTTTTTATCTGTAATTAAATCAATTACCGTTTTCTCTCTTTCATCCGTTGTTGCCGAAATAACACCTGCAGGTTTATTTAACATATAATATTCAAAGGTTTGATAACTAACAGGCTGGTCAAGATAAGATACCTCTTGTCTCTCTATATCCACCTTTTCTTCCGGTGACTTCACAACCAGTCCGTCAATTTTCACTTTTCCTTGCCGAATATACTTTTTTACTTCTGCACGGGTGCCCACACCCATGTCTGCCAAATATTTATCCAATCGAATCATTATGACTGCCATCTCCATCCAGGCAAATATTTATTTTTTAAAGTTCCATTTGCAAGTTTACCCCAACCCAAAGGATATCCATCTACTAATACCAACTGCCATCCCTTTGCTTTTGCTGAAACAATGTCATCCACATCGATGGTTTCTCCTTTTAGATACTTAATTACACGTTCATCCTCCACAGTAAGATTTACCGTGTTTTTATATTCTTCACGCTTGAGACACATTGCTAATGACTGGCTTGGCTCAAATCGATTCTTCTTTAAATCACCAAGGTATAAGCCCGTTCTAAGGAAGCGGATTCCTTTTACATTCGGGATATCTTCCGGCATATAGTAAACCTTTTCACTATAAAGTTCTAAACGGCTCCAATCCATCTCCCAATACACATCTTTGAAAAATTCCAGAATCTCTTCCGGTACTTTTTTAGCTTTATTTTTAGAGGCTTTTAAAGTATCTTTTTCTATCTTTTCGCCCTTTTGAAGCAGTGCAACATAATGGCCTTCTCCATGCATCTTATGTGGCCAAATGCGAACCGTCTTTGCAAAACTTTCATCTTTGAATTCAGTTACTTCCGGTTTCCCACATGCGAACCCTTCATATGGACGAATCTCCTTAATTTCAAATTCCGGATATTGCTGCATCAGATATTCAATGGTTCCCTCATTTTCTTCTGGATCAAATGTACAGGTTGAATATAGCATCATGCCACCCGGTTTTAACATTCTGGCAGCCTGGGTCACAATACTTCTCTGAATTTTCGCAAAAAATGCTGGTCCATGCTCCTCCCATGCCTTTACCATTTTCTTGTCTTTTCGGAACATTCCCTCTCCGGAACAAGGTGCGTCAATCAAAATTTTATCGAAATATTCCGGAAAATATTCTTCCAACTTACCAGGTTCTTCGCTTAATACCAATACATTTCCAATTCCAAATACTTCTATGTTTTTCAGTAATCCTTTCGCTCTGGAATTGCTAATATCGTTTGCAATGAGTACCCCTTCACCTTTTAGTTTTGCGCCAAGTTCTGTTGCTTTTCCGCCCGGTGCAGCACATACATCAAGAACCTTGTCTCCTGGCTCTATCGGAAGCCTATTGGCTGGTGTCATAGCGCTAGGTTCCTGCAGATAATAAAGTCCTGCGAAATAATATGGATGCTTTGCTGCTTGCACCTTTTCTCCATCATAGTAAAATCCATTTTCAATCCACGGAATCGGCCTTATTTCAAATGGGCAGATTTTTTTGAATTCCTCTACACTTATTTTCTTTGTATTTACGCGTAGACCATATAATCTTGTCTCGTCATAGCATGCAATATATTCATCATACTCATTTCCAAGTAATTTTTTCATTTTATCTGTAAACGCAACCGGTAAATTCATTTTCATCCTCCATAAGAGCATTATGATTTAGTATAGCATATTTTTTTGGAACATACCACATTTTTAGACATGGAAGTAAGATTTATAGACTTTCATACGCACACTTCAACTTCCTTGTTTCCAAATACCGTAAAACCCAATATGGATTTATGCTCATTTCCTGTTCCTCTGGATAAATATATATTCCCACATGCAAATGTACCGGGAATTTTCCTGTAGTTCCCTCTGCTCCATATCCTGTATCCCCCATAAAACCAAGCAAATCTCCCGCCTTTACTTCATCCCCAATTTCTATCCGCGCATAAGAATCCAGATGTGCATAATAAAAATAGGCTCCCGAGGGCGCCTCCACTCCGATTCGATACCCACCTTTTTCAAGCCACCCTTTACTTCGGATAATACCATCCGTCATACTGGCAATCGGATATATGCCGGCCAAGTTTTGTGTTGCCATAATATCAGTTCCCTCGTGTCCTCTTTTACCCCCATATGTACGCTCTGTCATCCAACTATTTGTAAAACTTACTGTCATCTTTTTGTCTGTGGTAGATTCCGGAACTGGGAAGTATTTCACATCATCCCAAATTGCTTCTGTATATTCCAAATAAGTGTCCCATCCATCTCGTTTCTTCCATTTATCTTTCAACCTCATAAAACTTTGCTCCTGAAATGTGTTAGAAAAAGGTTGATAGCCAAACTTACTTTCCAACAAATACAAGCCAATCTCCATAGACGGCGATTCTTTGTTTTCAATATAAGATAACATTTCTTCCCCTATCTCCTGATCTCTGTATTCCATTTTTCGAACTGTACTAGCAGACAATCGTTCCATCTGACTATCCGACACAACCTTCAAAATCCATACTTCAGAAAACAGTGCACACAAAAAAACGAGCACTCCTAATTTACGAATCATTCTACCTGTCATAAAATCCCTTTTTGTTTTACTATATGCCGCGGGTTATAACTTTCTTCCATTGAACATATAATTTACAAAACTAATGGAGTTTGTCTATGAAGCAAATATTCTTTGCCATTGTAAGCATTTTATTTTTCTTTCTTATGCTTTGTTTCCCTAAGGAAACTTTGTCCGGTGCAAGTGATGGTCTTTTACTTTGGTTTCAAATTGTACTGCCAACACTATTACCGTTTTTCATGCTTACCAATCTATTAATACATACAAATTCTATATTATACATATCCTACGTGTGCGCCCCACTCTTGCAACGTTTATTTTCGGTGTCTTCAAACGGAAGTTTTGCTGTCTTGGCAGGATTTTTATGCGGATATCCTGTAGGCGCAAAAGTAACTGCAGACTTAGCAAAAACAGGATACATTTCTACTTCAGAGGCAAAATATCTGCTTTCTTTTTGCAACAATACAAGTCCTGCATTTATCATGAGTTATATTGTAATCCAGAATTTTAAAGATGAATCACTTCTTTTTCCCACATTGTTGATTCTATATCTGTCACCAATTATTTGTAGTTTTTTGTTTCGCAAATGCTATCATGTAAAACAGAATGCATTGCATATAAAAGAATCATCAAACAGAAACCTTTGTTTTTCTTTCGAGATTTTCGATAATTGCATTATGAATGCATTTGAAAACATTACGAAAGTTGGAGGATACATCATATTATTCTCTATTCTGTTTTCTTTGGGGAAGTTACTTCCAATTACCTATTTGCTTCCTTTTTTGGAAATTACAAATGGGATACCCCATATTTTAATGCATGTTTCAAACTTTGATATTTCTTACATTTTGATTCTACTATTAACCTCTTTTGGGGGAGTCTGTGCTATCGCTCAAACCGGTGCCATGCTGACAGGGACAAAACTCTCTATTTTTAATTACACAATAGAAAAACTGGTCACCGCAATGGTAACCAGTTTACTAGCTTTTCTCTATGTAAGGATTATTCCTCGATAAGGTCTACTCCAAATTCAGCTTCCATTCCACGAGCTGACATGTCTGGAACTTCTAACTCTGCGCGATTTGCACGAACAATATCGTAGCATTCGCGAAGAGAATTTACTAAACCATCATACTTTGTAGTATAACTGTCTAATGTATGTCCAATGATGCTTTCTGCTTGTGCCATCAAATCACTTGTATATTGCATAGCACCGATGCGGATATCGTTTGCATCGTTAGTCGCATTGTCAAGAATCTGTTGCGCTTGCTCTGTTGCAGCCATAACAATGTCGTTTGCCTGCGCGTAAGCCTGTTGCATGATCTCATGTTCACTTACCAATTGATTTGTGTGAATCTGTGCTTCTTCAATCATGCTTTCAGCTTTTGCCTGTGCGTCAGCCAAGATAGCATCCTTATTTGCAATAATTTTTTGGTAACGTTTGATCTCATCCGGAGTCTTCATACGTAATTCACGTAATAATTCATCCATCTGATCCTTATTAACTACAATTTTAGTTGTTGACAATGGTTGGAATTTACAACTGTCAATATACTCTTCAATTTCTTCAATAATTTGTTCAATACGACTGCTCATTTTATACTCTCCTTTTTTCTTTTATCTTTTCTGTGATTTTTTCTGCTACAAATTCAGGCACAAATTGTGTAATATCTCCACCAAAACTTGCAACTTCTTTTACCGTTGTGGAACTCAAAAATGAATATTCCAAACTGGTTGTTAAAAACAGTGTCTCTATATCTGCATTTAATTTTCTATTAGTCTGTGACATCTGTAATTCGTATTCGAAGTCTGTGATTGCACGCAATCCCCTTACGATGACCTTTGCATCCATTTGAGCTGCAAAGTCAATTAGTAACCCCTCAAAGGTCACAATTTTCACATTTTTTAAATTTTTCGTAACTTCGCGTAACATTATAACACGTTCTTCGACAGAAAACAACGGAGTTTTTGCTTTATTTTGCAAAACGCCCACAATTAATTCATCAGAAATAGCAGCTGCGCGTTTGATGATGTCTATATGACCGTTGGTTACTGGGTCAAAACTTCCCGGATAAATGGCTCTTAGCATATGTTTTTACTCCTTTTTACAATACTTTTTCCAAAAAAATGTGCTTATTTGTTTTATATACTTTTTCCTTTACAATATCGAATCCCAGTTCTTCTACATAAGAAAAATCAGTTTCCAAGGAAGCCTCTACAATAACTAGTGCATCCTCTGATAGCAAAGCCGAGCTACTTAAGTACTCTAAAACCTTCTTTTCTAAAAACTGATTGTATGGTGGATCCATAAAAACGTAATCAAACTTTTTATGATGATCCATGCGATGCAATGCACTGATGACATCCATTTCAAATGTCTCTGCTCGATCTACAAGTTTTGTAACCTTTAAATTTTCTTTAATACAATTCATAGCATTTTTGCTTTGTTCTACAAAAACTGCACTGGATGCACCTCTGCTTAAGGCTTCAATACCGATGCCACCGCTACCACTAAACAAATCAAGAAATGTAGAGTCTGCTAAATATTCCGATATCATATTAAACAATGTTTCTTTGATTCGGTCTGTGGTCGGTCTTGTGTCAAGTCCTTCTATGGTTTTTAATTGTATTCTTTTTGCACTACCTGCAATCACACGCATGATACTTCTTCACTTCCCTGCATTTTCTTTTTTTATTATACGAACATCAAAAAATCTTGTCAACACAGTAAAAAAGGTGCAATTCCAAAGAATCACACCTTTTTACTACTTCATTTCTTATTTACCAGACATTTGTCTTTCTTGTTGTTCGATCATTTTCTTAACCATATAACCGCCAACTGAACCATTCTGTCTTGATGTTAAGTCACCATTGTAACCTTCTTTTAATGGTACTCCAAGTTCGCTTGCTACTTCGTATTTGAATTTGTCTAATGCAGCTTTTGCTTCTGGTACAGCTGCTCTGTTTGATGAACGACTTGACATAATCGTTTTCCTCCTTTAAATAACTTTTCGTAACTTCGTTTGATGTTACATTGATAGTATGTGGAGGATTCTTAAAACTACTCTGGTATATTTATCCTAGTGTTTTAAAGCGTTGTCTCAATCATTCCTTGCTTTATGTAATATTGCAAATACTGTTTTAAATTTTTATTTTCTTCCAATTCAAGTTTCGAATCTTTTCGTAGCAAACCTTCTGCAGCCTCACTTGCTCTTTGGAGAATCTTTGCATCCTGGAACACATCTCCCAATTTAAAATCCAAAATACCGCTTTGTCTAATTCCAAATAAATCTCCCGGGCCCCTTAGTTTCAAGTCCTCACTGGCAATTTTAAATCCGTCATTTGTCTTATTTAAAATAGATAAGCGTTCCTGTGTATCCTTTGTTTTTGAAGCACTCATAAAAATGCAGTAAGATTGATGTTTTCCACGTCCTACACGCCCACGAAGCTGATGAAGCTGTGCAAGACCGAAACGTTCTGCATTTTCCACCATCATGACCGTGGCATTTGGAACATTGATACCTACTTCTATTACAGTTGTTGAAACGAGTACCTGAATCTCGTTCTTTCCAAAGGCTTCCATAATGGCATCTTTTTCTTTTTGCTTCATTTTGCCATGCAGGTGGGAGACTCGGATAGAATCACCTAATTCTTCTTGCAGTGCTTTGGAATAATCCAAGACATTTTCTGCCTCCATGGCTTCACTTTCTTCTACCATCGGGCAAATCACATAACACTGTCTGCCCTCTCCAACTTGCTTCTTGATGAAATTGTATGCCGTATTTCGATATCCCGTATCCACCACACAGTTTTTAATTGGAAGTCGATTTGCCGGCAATTCATCAATCACGGAAATATCTAAGTCACCGTAGAGAATAATGGCCAAGGTTCTTGGAATTGGCGTTGCGCTCATAACCAGAATGTGAGGTGAGCACCCTTTTTCAGCTAATTTCTCCCGTTGTTTTACACCAAATCGGTGTTGTTCATCGGTTACCACCAATGCTAGAGAATGATAATTTACCTTTTCTTGAATTAACGCATGAGTACCAATGATAATCTGTGCTTCTCCAGACTCAATTCTTTCATAAGCTTCTCGCTTTTCTTTTACCGTCATAGAACCCGTCAAAAGTTCTATTTGTATTGGAATCTGATATTTCTCTAACAACTCCCCAATGGACTCATAATGTTGTTTTGCCAACACTTCTGTCGGCGCCATCAATGCACCTTGATATCCATTTAAAGCAGCTAGCATCAAGCCTAAGAGGGCAATAATCGTCTTCCCTGAACCAACATCACCTTGAATCAACCGAGACATAACGCGATTACTATTCATATCTGTCTGAATTTCCTGCCAGACTTTCTTCTGCGCACCGGTAAGTTCATATGGTAGTTTATTTATAAATTGCGTAACTCTCTCACTATTTGGAAATGTAAATGAATTCTGTTGTCTGTCATTACTTTCCTTCATCTGTCGAAGTGCAAGAATAAACACGAGAAATTCCTCAAACACAAGTCGTTCTCTTGCCAGATAGAAAGACTCTTTATTTTCCGGAAAATGTATCTGCCTTACCGCAAAATTATATTCTGCCAAATGATATTCCATGCGTACAGAGTTTGGAAGAAATTCACGTTTTAAATCCAAATATTCAATAGCCTGTTTCATTGTTTTTAAAACCATCTGATTGGATAAACCTGCTGTCAACGGATAAACCGGCTGCATTGTATCTAATTTCTGGTCATACTGTATGCTAGGATAGAAAATCTCAGGATGTTCCATCTGCATGTTTCCACGTTTATTCACAATGCGGCCACGAAGGGTAATCACGCTGCCACTTTTTAATGTATTTCGAAGAAATGGCATACGGAACCATACTACTTTTATTGTTCCCGATAAATCTTTGATGTAAGCAGTTGTCACTTGCAAATTTTTCATATTTGCAACTTGAACCTTACCAAATATGTTTCCGCTAATGGTGACAACTTTTCCTTCTTCAACATCCTGAATCAAAACCGGCTTTTCATATATTTCATATCCACGTGGATAATAACGAAGCAAATCGCCAATAGTATAAATATTTAATTTTTGAAACATTTTTTCACTTTTATCACCAACGCCTTTTAACTCGCTGATTCTTGACAATTCGTTCATACAAAATCCTTTCATTTATATTGTTATAAAGGAGATTACGACACGCGCAATCTCCTTTTGTACATTTTTATTCTACCGCTAAAACATAGTAATAAATCGGTTGTCCACCAAAATGGGCGTCTACATCCACATCCGGATATAATTCTTCTATCTTTTCTGTCAGTGCAGTTGCATCATCTTCTGTTACATCCGCACCATAATAGATACTGATTAATTCCGAATCTTCATCGACAAGTTCTGCAAGCATCTCCAATGTGGTTGCTTCAATCTCTTTGCCTACGGAAATAATACCTGCATCCCCAATACCCATAATATCGTCTGTATGAATCTCTTTTCCATCCAGATTTGTATCACGCACAGCATAGGTTACCTGACCTGATTTTACCCTTTTGATCTCTTCCAACATCACTTCTTCATTTTCTTCTGCCGACATATCCGGTACAAAGTTAATGATTGCTGTAATCCCTTGTGGTACTGTCTTTGTCGGAATTACTATTACTTCTTTATCCGTCACCAAAGATTTCGCTTGATTTGCTGCAAGTGTGATGTTTTTATTGTTCGGGAAGATAAATACATGTTTGGCATTTACCTGGTCAATTGCATTCAGCATATCGTCTGTACTTGGGTTCATAGTCTGACCACCTTCAATGATGTAGTCTACCCCAAGTTCTTTGAAGATATCATTCAACCCTTCGCCAATAGAAACTGCAATAAAGCCAAATTCTTTCTGCTCTGCTCTTTCCTTGGCTTTCTGTTCTTTTGCCATTTTTTCAGCTTCACGGATTAACTTTTCCTCGTGTTCTTCACGCATATTGTCAATCTTCATACGTGAAAGTTGACCATAAGTTAATGCTTTTTGGATAGCCAAGCCTGGGTCATTGGTATGAACGTGGATTTTTACAATCTCATCATCTGCCACACATACGATAGAATCCCCGATAGATTCCAAGTATGCCTTGAATTCCATCTCATCTTTGTCTGTAAACTCTTTTTCTGTCATAATGATAAATTCCGTACAATATCCAAACTTAATCTCTGCGTTTGTCTCTGCACTGATCTTTGTCATATTAACAGAATTACTCGGTGCAATCTGGCTATAATCAATCTCTTTTCCCAAGAATGCATCATATGCACCCTTCAGAACTTCCAAAAGACCTTGTCCACCAGAGTCTACTACACCTGCCTCTTTTAATACCGGAAGCATATCCGGAGTCTTTGATAATACATATTCCGCATGCTCAATTACCTGTGGAATAAATTCTTCTAAATCATCTACTGTCTCAGCCAATTCCAAACCTTTGTCTGCAATTCCTTTTGCTACTGTAAGGATTGTACCCTCCTTTGGCTTCATTACTGCTTTATAAGCGGTGTCCTTCGCCTTATCAAGTGCATTGGCTAATGTCATGACATCAATCTCTTTTGATTCCTTGATTGCCTTTGTAAAACCACGGAACAATTGGGACAGAATAACACCTGAATTCCCACGCGCACCGCGAAGAGAACCGGATGATATGGCTTTTGCAAGCTTCTCCATAGTTACAGTATCTAATGCTGTCACTTCTTTCGCTGCAGCCATGATTGTAAGAGACATATTGGTACCGGTATCACCATCTGGAACTGGGAAAACGTTCAACTCATTGATAAATTCTTTCTTTGCTTCAATGTTTGCGGCACCTGCCAAAAACATCTTAGAAAGCATTTCTGCATTAATTGTCTTAGTTGCCAAAACAAGTTCCTCCTTAACTAATCGATCACTCTTACGCCTTCAACGTAAATGTTAATCTTGTCCACTTCCATATTCGTGAACTCTTCTACTTTATATTTTACATTGCTTACCAAATTGTTGCATACTGTTGCAATATTAACTCCATATACAATAATTACATGAAAATTAATTGTAAGTTTATTATCCTCTGAAATTTCCACTTGGATACCATGTGTAAGGCTTTCTCTCTTCAGCAGTTTTACAAGTCCGTCTTTTACACTTACTGCTGCCATACCAACAATGCCAAAGCATTCTACGGCTACTGTTCCTGCATATTTTGCAATCACTTCAGGATCAATTGTAATAATACCTAAATCTGTAGTCATACTACCTTTCATATCTTTTCCTCCAAATTCTTTAATGGACTATAACATGTTTATTATACTCTGTTTTTGCAGATTTTACAACTATAATAATTTTCTAAAATTTTTGCTTGCAAATTGTTTTATTTTCTGCTAATATAATCATGTTGTGAGTCTAGTATAACTATGAATATGTTTAGGAGGTGCAATCATGGCTAAATGTGCTATTTGTGAAAAGGGTGCTCATTTTGGAAACAACGTAAGTCACTCTAATAGAAAAACACCAAAAATGTGGAAATCAAATGTAAAATCAGTTAGAGTTAAAACTGCAGATGGAAATGCAAAAAAGATGTATGTATGTACTTCTTGCTTAAAATCTGGTAAAGTTGAACGTGCTTAATTAAATAGCAAAAAATAAACGAGATGATTTGTATGTCATCTCGTTTTTTATTTGCCCACTTTAACAGCAAAAAAAGTTATATCCCAAAAGCAGAAAAGCCATTACAAGCAAAACACCAACAAATGTACTGGAAAGAAGCATCATAAGTATCATACCTATCGCAATAAAAAACATTGCAAATCCAATTACTTTTCGCATATTACTCTCCCAACACATTCTTGTTTATATTAAAATATGCAAACATCTTGTCTTTGATTCCTATTCTGCCTTATCTAGCATATCAGCAACATCTTGTTCTGTTACCTTCTTATCTTTTTTTGATTCAAAACGATCAATCACATCCGGAATCAAATCCAATATTTTTGTCATTGTATCCTGATTCTTAATATTTACCAATTTAGTTTTTCCATTTTGAATCACAAGAACAGCACTTGGTGACATTTTCCCTCCAAGTCCGCCAGCACCTTTTTCTTGTTTCTCTCCACTATATGCTCCTGCGCCAATTCCAAAAGACACATCAATGAGTGGTAAAATAATAGTCTCTCCAATATGAATTGCATCACCAACTACGGTTTTTGATGATACGATACCATCCATACCTTGAAATAACGCTGCTACTGTTGAATTAAAATTGTTGTTTGCCATGATTCTTCCTCCTGCTCTTAGCCTTTCCATTTTTGAATTTCTTTATAGGTTGTTCTTATATTTTTATCAAAAATCAGATTCCAAACAATAACGAGTGCATGCATACCTCGTACAGTTCCTTTTAGGAAAACATCTCCTTCCAACACTTTTTTCTCGAAATCAGGTGTTATGTCTATATGCTTTCCATAGAATGGATACAACATGCTAAGTCCGCCTAATACCTTTCCCGTCAGTGACGGGTCTTCAAATCCAAAGTGTAAATTCAGCACCAACTTCTTCGGTCTGATATACCGAAGAAATCGGGTGATTTCCTGTAAGACTCGATTCCAAGAAGCTCTATGAATTTCATTAGTAATAAATGCTTCCCATTTTTCAATATTCTGTATCCATAGTTTGATTTTATCACAGATATTTCTAATTGTATATTTTATCTTATCAAAGAATCTATGTTTTTTTTGACATTCTTTTTTTGAAGAATTCTTTTTATTGGAGGTTATCTCCTCTAACTTGTCCACCTTGTCTATCATAGTGTCTGCGGCTTCTTCTACTTTGGAAGTGGCTTCTTCGGTTTTCGCCTCTTGTTTCTTTTCATTCTTTTTGTTTCTTTGTGGTGTCTTTGTGGGTTCTTCTTCTCCCGTATTCACCTTTTTCCAAAGGACACGTACCTGCCAATCCATCTTCTTATTCTCATAGATGATGCGTCCGGAAACCAAATGTAAGAACCATGAAAACTTTAAATGCGCTTTGAGGCTACCGATACCATCCTTCAGCACTGCATCTCCTTGATATCGTAGAGGAACAAAAAGAACAACAAAAACAGACAATACCAAAATACCAAGTATCATCAAGACAATGATTCCTATTATCTTTAAGAGCAGCAATAACATATGTAGCATCTTAACACCTATACTTTTCCTTCTTCATATTCCCTTTGGGTTTTCAAAAGATAAGACCGAATATCTGTCCCTTTTGTTTTATCATACACTTCTTGCGTAATTTTTTCCACCATTTCCAGTGCACCATAATATCCATCTGCAATTCCGATTAAAAACAACTCCTCTTGTTGAAATACATTCTGCTTTAAAAGTACAGAATCGAAAAATTCCAAATGATTGGAGTCACTTTTCGTCAGCACAACCAGATATTTGTTTAACTGAATTTGCCTGCGTTCTAATTTTTCAATAATTATATCTTTTTTACCATGAAATCCTTCACTTAAATATAAATTGTGATAATATTTCATCTCTATCCCTCAGTTTCTAATAATAGTACGCATTTAACACCTGCTTGGCAACTGATACCGCACTCATTCCGGACTTGTCCGCACTTTCTACTACAACACTAATAACCAACTCCGGATTGTCAACATTGGAGAATCCGGTAAACCAAGAGTGTGACTTTTCTTTGTCACTGCTATATTCTGCTGTACCTGTTTTGCCTGCTACTGTATAACTTTCTCCACCAAGAGCAGTCCCCGTACCAAACTCTACAACACCTGACATATATTCCTTTAATCTGGATGCCTCTTCCGATGTCATTAGTGTACCATATTTTTTCGGCAAATTCTTGGTAATAGTGGTACCAGAATAGTTTGTAATTTGATCCACTAAATATGGCTGCATCAATGTACCACCATTTGCAATTGCCGCTGTAAGCAGTGTCATATGATAAGGGCTCACCTGTGTTTTCCCCTGTCCAATTGCAGTCATCATAACCTCACTGTCCGGAGAGTCCTTCGTCAATTGGAACTTACTTTGTGAATAAGGGAGCAAAGATGGTAATCTTTCGTTAAATAATAGTCCCTTTGCCGTCTCACGGAAAGAATCTATTTTCAAGGTCAAACCTATATTGGAATAAGCCGCATTGCAAGAATTTGCCAAAGAATGCGCCAGATCCTCTTCACCATGAACACGATTGTTGGCACAATGAATGGTAGTACCACCTTGGGTAATCTCCCCTCTACAATCATAAGAGTAGGTTTGATAGGCAGCATTCTCCCGCATATATTCTAAGGTTGTGACCACCTTAAAAATAGAACCGGGAGCATAGGCTCCTTGCATAGACCTATTCAAAAGTGTACTATTTTCATCTATAGTCAACCAATCCCAGTCTTCTGTGATTGAATTGGGATTAAAGGTTGGTTTAGAAACCATCGCCAATACTTTACCGGTACTTGCTTCCATTACCATAACGGCACCTTTGTAGTTCCCCAGCGCATCATATGCCTTTTTCTGTAGTTTTGTGTCTAATGTTGTAACAATATTATCCCCTATATTCTTTTCTTCCCGGATTTCTTTTACGACTCGTTCCAAGAAAAAGGCATTAGAAGTCAATAAATGAAAATTCTCTGTTGATTCCAAACCCGATTTTCCCATGACATCATAACCAACCACATGGGCAAACATGTCTCCATATGGATACTTTCTTGTTTCTGTTCCATCTTCAGAAACAACAGTTTCTGCTAACACATTTCCTTCCTGGTCCAGAATCTTTCCACGCACTACTCTGTCAGCCATAGAATCCAGACGAACATTATAAGAACTATTAATAATTTCTTTGCTTCTCACTGCGTTGAAATACACAATATATCCCATCATAACCAAAAATAAGGCCACGAAAAAATAAGTCACTCTAGCGAATTCTTTGTTGCTTGCCTTGTTTTTCTTGGTACGTTTTCTTGTTTTTGGCGGTTCCTGTCGCATCTCTTCGTCCAGGATTTGAAGTTCTGGCATTCGCTCCTGCAGAAACTCTCTGTTTTTCTTTTTTCCTTTCAAGATCTTCTTCCTCGTCCTCTCTTAAGATATATAGTCCCTGAATGATTGCAAACATAATCAAGGTACTAAGTACCGAACTTCCACCATAACTCACCAACGGAAGGGTGACACCTGTGGATGGAATAAATTTTGTTACACCGCCGATTGTAATAAATGTCTGGAATATATAACAAGTTCCAAGGCCCAAGGCAACCAGCTTATAAAATTGATTTCGTAATTTCATGGCGATGTTTAAAAACATCACATAACAGCTAAGGCAAATTAAAATCATGCCCAAGGCGAAAATCAATCCCATTTCCTCAGCGATTGCCGAAAAAATAAAATCCTCATCTGCCACCGGAATTGCATCTGCTCTTCCCTGGTATAATCCGGTTCCAAACCAACTTCCTGTGCCGATTGCAAACAGGGATTGGGCAACTTGATATCCCCCTTCATGATAGGAACCAAAAGGATCCTGCCACACAAGTACACGCACACGTACATGATTAAATAAATAGTACGCTGCCACAGCCGCCACACTTCCTGCACCTAAACCTGCAATAATGTAGAGTGGCTGTCTTGTAGCTACATAAAGCATAACCAAATATACAACAAAAATAATCAAGGCCGCCCCTAAATCTTTGGAAACCACCAAAATCAACACATGAAAAGCCGCCACAATGGTTGTTATCACTACATCTTTAAAAGTTGATGAACGATGCAAACTAGCTGCCACAAAAAATACAAACAGTATCTTAACAAATTCTGATGGTTGAATTCCAAAACCGGCAATTTCAAACCCCAGCTTTGCGCCACCCGATACTTGTCCTACTACAACTACTGCTGCCAATGCAATCAGCCCCACACCACCATAGACCATTCGAAGTTGTGGCAGTCTTTTTACCTTTCGTATCACAACCGGAACAATCAGGCTCAATGCAACCGATACAGCAACAATGATACTTTGTTTGACAGCTTTATTATACTGCAGTCTTGTAATCATAATAAATCCGATTGCGAGAAGCATACACATATTATTGACAATCAGTCGGGATACCTTCGGATAAATACGTGTATATAACAAAATAATTGCAAATAGAATGATTACCTGTATCACATAAAAAGCCAGCATTTTTGCTTCACCGGTCTTTAGATACATACCGGCAAAGGCCATAAAATGCATCATAAACATGAGTCTGTTTTGATTCCGAAAAATGTGTTTCTTTGCTGTTTCATCTTCATAACCAAACACAGTAAAGCATTGATATGTGTATATGGTTATCAATATAATCATAAGATATTTTGCGCATTCTACTATAATATTCGCCAAACTATCACCTACTTAATTCCTCGTTTAAAATGTCCTCGTGTAAATTCCATACTTGGCTCCTTCAACACATCCCCTTTGATAAATACATCTTCATATAGACGCAAGACTTCTTTTACTTTTGATTTGCCTTCTATTGTAAAATGTAACCGGAGAGCCTTTGGTGCCAATTCCTGTATCTCTAATTTTTGGTCTGTCAAAAGCACGGGCGCTGTATTGTATATCACATTATAACAATAATCACAATTACACTTGGCAGCAAACTCTTTTTGATAGCGATCCTTAAAGGTAATCCTTCCCGGTTGTTTTTGACATCCCTTTGTCGTCTTGGTAATACATTGAGCAGACACCATCATAGGAAAATGTCCATAAACAACCAACTCACTGTTTTCCAAACCAACCTCTTTTAATTCTTTGAAATTCAATTCCAGTGGTGCCGTAAAAGAATCCACCTGCTCATTCTTCCAAAATTGCTTTGCATATCGATTAAACTGGTACAAACTATAATCCGTCACAATATTACCTTCATATCCTTTTTCTAAAAGGAATTGGTAACTTTCATAATTTCGAATCAGAAGTCCATCCCATCCTTGTGCCACCAGGTTGTCATAGTATGTCTCATACTGTTTTCGTGTATTACTTCTGAAAATGTGAGGCAGCCCTAAATAGATTTCTTTTTTATGCAAACGAGCCAGCTCTATGACCTCTAAGCTCTTTGTATTGTCGAAAACACAGTCAATTGCATTTGCATCCAGATAGATACGTTTTACACAATCTTTTGCGACTACTTCCTCAAACTGTTCTAATTGCTCCACGTAAACATAAAAACTATTTATTTCTTCTCTCACCCGACCTACATTTTCTTGTCTCTCCAATGCCCAATCATATGGATGCTCTACGTTTCTTCTATATTGTTCTAATATTGCATCCTTCAAAGCTTCCAATCCTCTTCTGCGAAGGTCATTCAAACTTTGCATCGGTACAAACAAATTTCCGGGAACTTCTATGTCCAAACGTTCAAATTCAAATTCTGTATTTCCCGTTTTACACATCTGTTTTTCGATACGTGTTGCATCTGTCGGCTGGTTCATGGCCTCCTGCGCCACATCACCCTGCACTTCTATGATAATATCACCATAAGATAGTATAAATTTAGCAGACGCTGTCGAAGACAGAATTAATTTCCCATCTATTTTTTCTTTGACTTTCTTTTGAATAATGGTTTCATTTATTTCCTTTAACAAACTTTCATTGCGAACACGATTCAAAATTGCATCCCGATCAAATATCTGCTTCTTATGTGTTGGAAAGGAAATTGTCTCACCTTTTAAGACATCCTTGGCAAATGTATAATTTTCCTTTCCATCCGGAAGTTCAATCACATCCCCGGCGCCAATATCTGTAATTGCTTTTGCCGTTAATGTCTTTCCATTATATTTTAATACTTTCAGTGCAGGAACACCTGCATGATTCGGACGATCTATGGAAATCATATCTCTGCCGTTCTTTGCATGATAATAACCACCATGAGAACCACCACGATTATACAAATCCATCAGTTTTTCCTTGTCTCTAGGGTCGACTTTATACTTTTCCCTTCCTACTGCCAAGTACAAATCCACGTACTTTCGGTACATTGCCGTAACAAGTGCAACATACTCCGGCTTCTTCATACGTCCTTCAATCTTGAAAGAATAAATGCCTGATTCAACCAACTCAGGAATATACTCTAATGTACACATATCCTTCAGACTGAGAATATATTGACTATCCTTCTCTCCCTGCACCTTATATGGTAAACGACAAGGCTGTGCGCATTGTCCTCGGTTACCACTTCTTCCACCAATCAAACTGCTATATAAACATTGACCGGAATAACAATAACAAAGCGCACCATGAACAAAACTTTCTATCTCCAAACTTGTATTTTCTGTAATTTCTTTTATCTCATCAATATGCAGCTCTCTGGAAGTAACAATCCGCTCCACACCCTGGTTTTCTAAAAACTTTGCCCCCAGTTTGTCTGTAATAGTCATCTGAGTACTGGCATGTATAGGCAAATCCGGAAAATATTCTTTTACAAAGCAAAGAACTCCCATATCTTGAACAATTACTGCATCTAATCCTTGTCTATAATACGGCAGTAAATAATCATACAGTTCTTGTTTCAATTCAGTTTCTTTTAATAGGGTATTAATAGTCAAATAAATTTTTCTTCCATGAAGATGAACATAGTCAATCACTTCAAGCAATCTTTGTTCGTCTAAATTATCCGCATATGCTCTTGCGCCAAATCGAGTCCCGCCGATATACACCGCATCGGCACCTGCTGCAATGGCTGCTTTTAAACTTTCATAAGAACCTGCTGGTGCCAGGATTTCAACCTTTTTCTTCATAAATCGTCTCCAAATTTCTATCACAGAACAAAGGAATTACCTATCATACAAAATAGACTGTCCCATGACAGTCTATCTTCTGCGATTTCTCATTTCTACATCTAACTTCACAACCTGCATCTGCAATTGTTGCTTTTCTTCTTTTATTTTTGCCAATTCCTGCTCCAAATTTTCACATTTAATTTGTGTGGAGATCAGTTCATGCTTCAAGTCATACATTTCCTTGTCCTTCTGCTGAACTTCCTGCTCTAACGCAGCACCTTGTTTTTTCGCCTTAAAATAGTCATCCGCTATATTGAGTGCCAATATAGTGCTTCTATTCTCCGCACTTTGTCTACGATAGCCATCTATATTAGAACATTCTGTAATTTTATGATTCAGGTATGTAGATACCCTTTGTAAATACTCTTCGCTTTCGAAACCACTGAGCGTAAATACTTTTCCGCCAATTAATACTTCTGTAAAATTTTTCGAAGATGCCATGGGATCCTCCTTAAACATTCATCTTTATCTATTTATTATAAACTATCTTTCGACAAAAACCAACTCTTTTTTGCCATTTATGCTTCTTCACACGGAATTCCCAAATGATGGTATGTAAGTTCAGTCACTACCCGTCCTTTTGGTGTGCGGTTTATAAACCCATTTTTAATCAGATACGGTTCATATACATCTTCAATGGTTCCCGAATCCTCTCCGATAGATGCAGCCAAGGTATCAAGTCCCACCGGACCTCCCTGAAACTTAACAGCAATAGTCTGAAGAATATTGCGATCCACATGGTCAAGACCAAACTTATCCACATCTAACAAATCCAATGCATACATGGCTACTTCTTCTGTAATCACACCATCGTACTTCACTTGAGCAAAATCTCTCACACGCTTTAAAAGGCGATTCGCCAGACGCGGTGTACCTCTGGAACGTTTTCCAATCTCAAGCGCACCCTTTGTATCTATCTCCACGCCCAATACGGAAGCCGAACGCATAATAATCGCCTGCAACTCTTGCTCAGTGTAAAATTCCAACCGATGCACCACTCCAAAACGATCTCTCAAAGGCGCTGTCAACATGCCTGCTCTCGTAGTGGCACCAACCAAGGTAAATCTTGGCAAATCTAAGCGAATGGAACGGGCACTGGAACCCTTCCCGATCATAATATCAATTGCGAAATCTTCCATGGCCGGATACAAAACTTCCTCTACCTGTCGGTTCAGACGATGAATCTCATCAACAAACAAGACATCACCTTCCTGAAGATTATTCAAAATAGCAGCCATCTCACCCGGCTTTTCAATAGCCGGTCCTGAAGTAATCTTTAAATTCACATTCATTTCGTTGGCAATAATTCCGGCAAGGGTTGTCTTACCAAGTCCCGGTGGTCCATAGAAGAGAACATGGTCTAAAGATTCCTTTCTTGATTTTGCTGCCTCAATGTATACTTTTAAAGTTTCTTTTGCTTTTTCTTGTCCAATATAGTCTTTTAGAAGTTGTGGACGTAAATGATTTTCTATTTTTAAATCTTCTTCCAGATTCTCAGTTGTAATAATTCTTTTTTTCATAACTCTATCCCATCTCTTCTAAAACATAATATATTTTAATGCCTGTTTCAATATCTCTTCTACCGTTGCATCTTCCTGAACTTCTACCTTCTTAACAGCCCTTAATGCTTCTGTATTGCCATACCCAAGAGCAACCAATGCCTGAACTGCTTCTGTCTGTATCTGATTGGACACATGAATCACTGTAGTGTCCGATGTGTCTGAAATTCTTCCTAGTACATCATCCATATTTAACTTGTCTTTTAACTCGATAATTAATTTTTCTGCCGTCTTTTTTCCGATTCCCGGAGCACCCGAAATCACTTTCGCATCATGAGACATAACCGCAAAGCGAAGTTCATCCGGTGACAAATGTGACAGGATACTAAGCCCACCCTTCGGACCAATTCCGCTTACACCGATTACCAGTTTGAATACCTTTAAATCATCTTTTGTCAAAAATCCAAACAACTGCATGGCATCTTCTCGCACATTCATATAGGTGTGCAATTTCACTTCCTCGCCAATACTTGGAAGCAGATTCATAGATTGGGCCGGCATAAAGATACCAAATCCAACTCCATTCACTTCCACAACCACTTTTTCTTCTTCAATTGATACTAATTCTCCCCGAATATATGAAATCATCGCTTCGTCACCCTATCTCTTAAACTTCATCTATAATTGTAATCCTTTTACACGTTTCAACATTTCGTTTGATACAATTCCTATCAAAAACCCTGTTACAACGCCTGAAATCATAAGCACAGGCAAATAATATGTAATACTAAGGCTTTCTAATACAATTGTTGCCATCATAAGCTGTCCTACATTGTGGAACACACCCCCGGCCATACTAACGCCTAATACACTAAATTTCTCTGTCTTTTTCAAAAAAACCATGATCGTCAAACTGAGTAAGCCACCAGCAAAACTATATAGTATGGCAAACAAATTCCCAAACAAAAATCCGGCTAATATCACTCTAACGATAGACAACACATAGGCCTCTCTTACACCTATACGATATAATGCAATTACAACAACCAGATTAGCAAGCCCTAACTTAACACCTGGAATCCCAACATGAATGGGAATCAAGGTCTCCACATAACTAAATATCAGAGCTAATGCCGTAAATACACCAAAATATGCTGCTTTTATCTTCAACTTCATCACCTAATACTAATTTGTCACCGCATCCACGTCAGCTTCTTCTCCACCAACCACTTCCACAATCACTTTATTTGGTAAACACACAATGGTTTCTCTGTTTTTCGAAATCTGCTTATGGTTTACACATATCTGATCCGGACACTCTGCTTTTATCATATCCGCCTGTCCATCATTGATTACCAAATAATTTGTTTCACCAATTGGAATCTCTTGGTCTTTTTTCAAGGAGTAGGTTCCCACAAGTTGACCATTCATTGTAACTGTAATATTTCCCACATCCCGATCACCAGTGTTCCAATACCAAAGCATGAACGCTCCTGCAATCAGAAAAATCCCGATTGCTAAAAGAATATCGTTTTTCTTCATATCTGAATCCTCTCTCTCGTTTATTCTAGCACAACCATTTTGAATATGCAACCACATGTTCGATTGTATGTTCGATTGCATATTTGTATGATTATGATATACTTTTAAAGTACCTTGCAAACATCTAGGAGGTTATTCATGAAACGATTATATACAATATGTATTGTTTTTTTTATGTCATCGCTTCTATTTACTGGCTGTCATTTAGTTACGAAAGAACCTATTTCCAAGACAGGAATCTACTTTGACACGGTTATTACTATAGATATATATGATTCTAATGACACTTCAATTCTGGACCAGTGCTTCCAATACTGTTATGACTTGGAACAAACGGTAAGTAGAACCATTGAGACAAGTGAAATATATCAACTCAATCATGCAAATGGAAATCCCGTTAAGGTATCTGATATTACATTAGAACTGATTCAAAAAGGAATAGAATACGGGGATTTGACAGATGGAAAATTTGATATTACCATTGCTCCTCTCAGTGAACTTTGGGACTTCAAAAATAATACAGGTACAGTACCGAAAGAATCACATATTATAGAAGCACTTTCTCATGTAAATTATAAAAATATTGTAATAGATGGTAATATGATTTCCTTATCAGACCCTAAGGCTGCCATTGACCTAGGCGGAATAGCAAAAGGATATATGGCAGATAGATTAAAAGAATATCTAAAAGGGAAGGGTGTAAAAAGTGCCTTAATCAATCTTGGCGGAAACATTCTCGCAATTGGATCCAAACCAGAAGGCGTTCCATTCAATCTTGGTATCCAAAAACCTTTCCACAAACAAGGCAGTACTATTACATCTGTGAAAATCATTGATTCTTCTGTGGTATCCTCCGGTGTTTATGAACGCTATTTTGAAACAGATGATGTACTATATCATCATATTCTAAATACTGAGACTGGTTTTCCCTATGATAACGGACTGTTAGGGGTCACTATTTTATCAGAAAAATCTGTGGACGGAGATGCTCTTAGTACTTCCTGCTTTGCACTTGGCCTGGAAGATGGCATGAAATTGATCGAGTCCTTAAATGGTGTAGATGCAATTTTTGTTACTGTTGATTATCAACTTCATGATACAAGATTATAACTTATAACACAAAAAATCCGGGTAATACCCGGATTTTTTGACTTATGTATTTTATAAAATAATCTTTTTAGGACATTTTTCTGCACACAGACCACAATTCGTACATTTTTCCGAGTCAATGTGAGCAATGTTATTTTCCACCGTGATGGCATCATTTGGACATACCTTTTTGCACATCATACAACCAATACATCCCACTTTGCATGCCTTCATCACATCTTTTCCTTTGTCCTGTGAATTACACTGTACCATATGTTTTTGCTCATATGGAATCAATTCAATTAGGTTCTTAGGACATGCGGCAATACATTTTCCACAAGCTTTGCAAGCCTCTTTGTCTACTACAGCAATACCATCCACCACATGAATTGCATCAAATGGACAGGCCTTTACACAAGAACCAAATCCCATACATCCATACTTACACGACTTCGGTCCACCATTCTGCACAAAAGCCATCATGGCACAATCTTCCACACCTGTATACTTGTAATCAGTGTTTGCCTTATCACATGTACCGGCACATTTTACAAAAGCCACCTTGCGAACAGTTTCGCCGACTTCCATGCCCATAATTTCTGCAATTTGTGTAGCAACCGGTGCGCCTCCTACCGGACAAGCGCCACATTCTGCTTCCCCTTTTACAATGGCTGACGCAAGCCCTGAACATCCTGCATAGCCACAACCACCACAGTTGTTTCCCGGAAGTGTAGCTGCAATTGCTTCTTCTCTCGGATCAACTTCTACAGCAAAAGCTTTGCCTGCAATACCTAGGAAAACACCGATGAATAATCCAACGCCACCTACCACAGCAGCAGCAATAATAATTCCTGTCATACTCTTTTCGCCCTCCTAAATTAATCCTGAGAATCCAAAGAATGCAATCGCCATAAGACCTGCTGTCACAAGTACGATTGGAGTTCCTTTGAATGATTCCGGAATATCATTGTGTTCGATTTTTTCACGAATACCGGCCATTAATACGATTGCAATTGTGAATCCAACTGCTGTACCAACACCATAAATAACACCTGTGAAAATGCCATATCCTTTTTGTGTAATTGTGATTGCAGCACCTAATACCGCACAGTTTGTTGTAATAAGTGGCAAGAACACACCTAACGCTTGATATAAAGAAGGAATGGCCTTCTTCAAGAACATTTCTACAAATTGTACCAACGCTGCAATTACAAGAATAAATACGATTGTTTGCAAATATTCCATTCCTGTTTTTTCAAGAATGAATTTTTGTATTAAGTTTGTTACAAGTGATGCAATTCCAATAACAAAGATAACAGCACCGCCCATACCGGCAGCAGTTTCCACTTTCTTTGAAACTCCAAGGAACGGACAAATTCCCATGAATTGGCTAAGTACAACGTTATTTACAAGAGCTGCACCAACAGCAATAAGTAATAATTCTCCCATTTTGCACTCCTCCTATTCTTCATTTCCTGTAGGGAATACTTTTCCGCCACATGCACTATTTCCACAGTTTCCGCAACCTTCACCGCATCCACCAACTTCTTTTACTTCTCTGCCTTTTTTAGCCGCATTCGCTTTGATTTTATTCTGAGCAGCAACTAAGCAAGACAATACAAAGAACGCACCCGGTGCCAAGATGAAGATTGTAACCGGTTCATAAGATGCCGGCATGATTTGGAACCCAAACACTGTACCCGCACCAATAAGTTCTCTTACAACACCGATTGCTGTAAGGCCAACCGTAAACCCAAGCCCCATACCAATACCATCAAAGATGGATGGCACTACAGGATTCTTAGACGCATAGCTTTCTGCACGGCCTAAGATGATACAGTTTACTACAATAAGTGGGATAAACACGCCGAGTGATGAATATAAGGCCGGCACGAACCCTTCTAATATAAACTGTACGATTGTAACGAAAGACGCTACCACCACGATAAACGCCGGCATACGCACAGAATCCGGAATAATCTTACGAAGCATAGAGATTAACATATTGGACATTACAAGAACAAATGTTGTTGCAAGCCCCATTCCTGCACCGTTGATTGCCGATGTTGTTACAGCAAGTGTTGGACACATACCTAACATCAATACGAAGGTAGGATTTTCTTTAATGAGACCGTTGTAAAGTCTTTCAACACATCTATTCATTTACACTACCTCCTAACACTTGATTGAAATATGTAATAGCTGAATTAACTGCATTTGTAACAGCATTTGATGTAATCGTTGCTCCACTAATCGCATCAATTTCATTATCTGCAGCAGCACCTGTTTTTGTCACAACAAATTCTTCTGTTAAAACGTCAGCATATTGTGCCTTGAACTCAGGTGTATTTGCATTCATACCAAGCCCGGCTGTTTCAGCGATAGAAAGCATTTCAATGCCTTTTACTGTTCCATCTGCTGCAATACCTACTGAAACTTGAATATCTCCACCATAGCCTTCACTTGTGGTCACCGTAACAACATACCCAACCACCTCTTCTCCAGCTTTTGCAACTACAGCTTCGTTAATTGCACAAGGCAAATCAACCAAACCATCCACCTCTGTCTGTTCAAAAGTATCAGCTTCTTTCATAACTGCCTGGTAAGCTTCATTTTTTGCCTTTTCTTTTGCAAGAGCAATCGGTTCTTTTGTAATGTCATAGACAAAACCAAGTAAGATACCGGCCACCAATGTAATCACTGTAAGAATAGCCGTATTTTTAATAATATTTTTCATTATTTTTCTCCTCCTTTACCGAATGGTTTTGGAAGAGTAACCTTCTCAATCAATGGAACTAAAAGGTTACTGATGATAATGGCATAGGAAACGCCTTCTGCCGATCCACCAAACAAACGGAATACACCTGTTAAAACACCAAGGCATACACCAAATAATATTTTTCCGTTTGGTGTAATTGGACATGTTACGTAGTCAGTAGCCATGAACCATGCCCCAAGCATTAACCCGCCACCACAAAGGTGCGCCGCCAAATATGTAACATCAAATCCACCGAAAATCAGTACAAACACAGCGAATGTAATAATGTATGATGCCGGGATTCTGATATCGATAATTCCTTTTGCCAATAAGAAAATAGCACCAATTAAGATTGCCACTACCGATGTTTCACCGATTGTACCTCCGATATTTCCAAGGAACATATCGAACACATTAACCTTCTCTCCTGCCTTTAATAGTGCCAATGGTGTAGCTCCCGTAACACCATCATAAACAAATGTTGTCATTCTTCCTGTAAAGGAAATCAACAAGAAACATCTTGCTCCAAGGGCTGGATTCATAAAATTCTGACCAAGGCCACCAAATACTTGCTTTACTACCAAGATAGCAAATACACTACCTAGTACACACATCCACCATGGTGCAGTAGGCGGCATATTCAGCGCCAATAACAAACCGGTTACTGCGGCGCTAAAATCACTAATTGTTACTTTTCTGTGCATCACTTTTTGGTACAAATACTCCGTAAGCACAGCTGAAGCCACCGTTACTAAAATCACCAACAATGCCGAAAGTCCAAAGTTCACAATCCCAAAGGCTGTTGCAGGCAGCAGTGCAATGATTACCATTAACATAATATTGCCTGTTGTAACTTTAGAACGTATATGTGGTGAAGATGATATATTAAAATTCTCACTCACGTCAAATCACCTCTTCCTTTCTATTTCTTTCTTCGATTCGCCAAAACAATTTTTTTCATAGAACCAATGGATTGTTTTAAATGACGTTTTGCCGGACACACATAACTACAAGAGCCACATTCTACACATTCAAGACCTTCCCATTTTACGAAAGAATCTTCGTCAAAACGTTCTGAATAATCAGCCAATCTTGATGGAATAATCCTACTTGGGCAGGCATCTACACAACGTCCGCAGTTGATACAAGCACTTGGTTCATGTTCTGCCACTTCATCTTTTGTTAGACAAAGAATGGAAGAAGATGTTTTTGTGATTGGAGTATCTAAAGTAAACATTGCAAATCCCATCATAGGACCACCTGAAATGATTTTTTCAGGTTCTCCTTTAAGACCACCGGCAGCTTCCACTACTTCTTTTTGGTTCATTCCCAATAGAACTTTAAAGTTACCAGGTTCGTTCACACCATCACCGCTTACTGTTGTAACACGTTCTAAAAGAGGTCTGCCATTTATAACTGCATTATGAATGCAGATTAATGTTTCCACATTATCTACAACGCATCCTGCATCTGCCGGAAGCATACTCGAGTTGATTGTTCTTCCAGTGGTAGCATAAATTAATTGACGTTCCGCACCTTGAGGATACTTTGTCTTAAGTGCCATCACTTCCATACGTGGCTCATCTTTTGTAAGTTCTTTTAATTTCGCAATTGCATCTGGTTTATTATCCTCTACACCGAAAATTCCTTTTGCATTGTCAAACAAACTCAATACAACTCTCATACCACTGATCAATTCTTCCGGATTTTCAAGCATTCTTCTGTAGTCTGCTGTGATATATGGTTCACATTCTGCACAGTTTGCAATGATGTACTCAATCTTATCTGGTTCCTTTGGAGACAATTTCACTTTTGTAGGGAAACCTGCTCCACCCATACCTACAACACCAGCTTCACCGATCATGTTTAAGATTTCTTCCTTTGACAATTCTACAAATGGTTTTACCGGCGCATACTCTACCTCTATGTATTCCCCATCATTTTCAATGATAATGCTGTTCACTTTTGATCCGGTTGGATTAAAGCGCGGCTCAATTGCTTTTACAGTACCTGACACAGCTGAGTATATTGGTGCAGATACAAATCCTCCTGCTTCTGCAATTTTCTGTCCTCTAAGCACTTGGTCTCCAGCTGCTACAATTGGATTGGCCGGCGCACCAATATGTTGAGAGAGTGGGTATACCAAATCACCTTTTGGCAAAATAGAAACAATCTCTTTATCTTTCGATAAGCTTTTACCATCATTTGGATGAATTCCACCTTTGAATGTAAATAATGCCATCCTTTTTTCCTCCATTTCATTTTCTTGATATTTTTTTCACATAGGCCTATAAGCACAAATAGAGACTACACGTAGTCTCTATTTGTCATGAGTTTCCTCTCAATTATTCGGCTGTTTCTTCTACTGCTTCTGTGTTTTCTGCAACAACTTCAGCTGTTTCTTCAACTTCAACAACTTGTGCAGTTTCCTCAACTGCTTCCACCTCTGCAGGCTCTTCAACAGGCTCCGCAACAGGTTCTAAGGCTTTCATACTTAAGCTGATTTTCTTGTCGGCTTCGTTTAAGTCTACAATCTTTGCTGTAATTTCCTGACCTACTGTCAATACATCAGCTGGTTTTTCTACGTGTGCTCTTGAAATCTGTGATACATGCAATAATGCATCTACTCCCGGTGCTAACTCAACAAATGCACCAAAGTCTGTCATTCTTGCCACTTTACCGGTTACTTCTTTTCCGACCGCAAAATTTTCAGCAGCATTTGCCCATGGATTTGACTCTGGGAATTTCAAACTTAAAGCAACTTTTGTATCATTAATATCTTTTACAAAAACACTAATCTCTTCGCCAACTTTAAATACCTTTTTAGGATTTTCAACTCTGCCCCATGACATTTCCGAAATATGTAATAAACCATCTACACCGCCCAAGTCGATGAAAGCACCAAAATCTGTAACATTTTTCACTGTACCTGTTACAGTATCACCTACATTCAATTTTTCAAATAACGCCTTCTGCAATTCTGCTTTTTCAGCAACTAAAAGTTGTCTTCTGTCACCGATAATTCTATTTCTCTTTGGATTAAATTCGCTGATTACAAATTCAATTTCCTGTCCTTGATATTTACTAAGGTCTTTTTCATATACATCTGATACTAAGCTTGCAGGAATAAATACTCTTGCCTCTTCAACAACCACACTTAATCCGCCGCCAAGGATTTGAACTACTGTAGCTTTTAACACTTCCTTGTTTTCAAAAGCTTCTTTTAATCTTTCGTTTCCTTTTTCTGCAGCCAGTCTCTTGTATGTGAGAAGCACTTGGCCTTCACCATCATTCACTTTTAACACTTTTACGGCCATTGTATCACCAACAGAAACCGCTGTTGTCAAGTCTACACTTTGGTCATTCGTGTATTCACTGCGTGTAACGATACCGTCAGCTTTGTAGCCTATATTTAAAATGATCTCGTCAGGTTTTACATCAATGACTGTACCATCTACAACCTCTCCATTACGTATAGTTTTGAATGAATCTTCTAACATTTGTTCAAAAGTTAAATCTAACATTATTTTGAACCTCCTCAATAATATTCTTTGGCGTCGATGCACCAGCTGTAATACCTACCGTTTTTACTGACTTTAATGGATTCATGTTCAAATCTTCAAGTGTCTGTATATAGTACGTATTGTTACATGCATTCCTGCATATTTCAAATAACTTCTGAGTATTGGAACTATGCTTATCACCGATTACAATCATAGCATCCACCTCTTTTGCAATGCATTCTGCTTCTGTCTGACGTTCTTTTGTAGCACTGCAAATTGTATTTAAAACACTTATATCATAACTCTTTTTTGAAATAATTTCAACTAAATATTTGAATTTATTGTAATTAAATGTCGTTTGAGAAACAATACAAACTTTTGCATTTTCAGGCACAAAATAGCCTTCTGCTTCTTCCTCTGTCTTAATCACCGTCACATGTTTTCCGGCCCAGCCTTTGATTCCCTGTACCTCCGGATGATTTTCGTCACCTATGATGACAATATATGCTCCTTCATTACTCTCTTTAGCGACAATTTTATGGATTTTTTTTACAAACGGGCATGTGGCATCGACACATTTCACGCCTCGATCTTCCAAAACATCGTATACCTCTTTTGACACTCCGTGAGAACGAATAATGACAGTTCCCTCCGTCAATGCCTTGAGTTCGTCCATGGCATTCAAAACTTTAACGCCTTTGCTCTGCAAATCTTTTACCACTTCTTCATTATGAATAATTGGTCCATAAGTATAAATGTGTTCCCCTGTGCAATTTTTCACTTGCTCATAAACCGTATCCACAGCTCGTCTTACTCCAAAACAAAATCCGGCTGTTTTTGCTAATCTTACTTCCATACACTTCTTCCTATTTACATAAGTTTTTAATTGTCTGCACGACTTCATCAATACTCATATAGGAACTGTCTACAAGAACTGCATCTTCTGCCTGTTTAAGTGGCGCAATCTCTCGGTTCATATCTCGAGTATCTCTTTCTTCAATATCGTGTGCAATCTCTTCTAGATTACAAGCAATCCCTTTTTCTTGTAACTCCAAATACCTTCTTCTGGCTCTTTCTTCCACACTTGCTGTTAAATATACTTTCACATCTGCATTTGGTAAAATATTTGTCCCAATATCACGCCCATCCATAACAACGTCCTGTGTTCTTGCCAAATCACGCTGTAACTCCAACAATTGAGCACGAACCTCCATAATTGCAGAGCTTACAGATGCCATATTTCCTACTGCTTCTTGGCGAAGCATGGCTGTTACATTTTCACCATTTAAGTATACATGCTGAACACCATCTTCATACTGCAAGGTTACTGTTGCGTTTTTACACGCCTCTTTAATGGCTTCTGTGTCCTCCGGCTTTAACCCTTGCTTTAGGAAATGAATTGCCAATGCACGATACATAGCTCCTGTATCCACATATACAAATCCTAACTCCTTTGCAATACGTTTTGCGATTGTACTTTTTCCAGCCCCTGCTGGTCCATCGATTGCTACATTGTATCCCATATTTTTTTCCTTTCTTAAAATATATTATATTTCTCTTTAATAAATGCTGCTTCCTGCCGAATAACCGGTAGACCATGCAATTTGTAAATTAAAACCACCGGTCAAAGCATCCAAATCCAATACCTCACCCACAAAATATAGGTTTTGTACGAACTTAGATTCCATCGTGGAAGGATTAATCTCCTTCACCTTCACACCGCCTTTTGTGATAATCGCTTCATTGAAATCCCGAAGTCCACTGATGGTAAAGGTAAAATTCTTAATCAACGTTACAAACTGTTGCCTTTCCTCTTTCGTAATAAGATTCACCTTTTTCTCGGGGTCAATCTCACTTACTGCCAATATAACAGGTATCAATTTGCTTGGAAACAATTTTTGAATCGCATTCTTAAATTGTTTATTGATATTCTCTTCAAAATCCCTTAGAACCCTTTGGTCCAGTTGTTCCATAGTCAGTGCAGGTTTTAAATCAATTACAAGCTTTAATTCCTTTTCCTTGACTTTTTTGGCTATATAACTGCTGGCGCTAAGCATCAGCGGACCGCTCACTCCAAAATGAGTAAATAGCATTTCTCCAAAATCATGATACAATACCTTTTTATCATCGTATACGGTCGCCTCAACATTACGAAGAGATAATCCTTGCAACTCTCTCACATAATCCTCTTTTATAACTAATGGCACCAAAGAAGGTATGATTTCCGTCACCTGATGTCCAAGTTCTCTTGCAAATCGATATCCATCTCCGGTGGATCCGGTTGTTTGATAGGAAAATCCGCCGGTTGCTACAATACAGGCATCCCCTTCTACCTTTTGTCCATTCTTCAAAACAATATGTTCAAAGTTTTCCTTGCCAACCAACTTCTCCACTTCGGAATAAAGATGAATCTCTACACCTAAATTCTTCAGTTCTCTGGAAAGTCCGGCAATCACATCTGATGAATGGTCCGAAACAGGAAATACACGGTTGCCTCGCTCAACCTTTGTGGCAACACCGATTCTTTCAAAAAAATCAATCACATCTTGATTGGTATACCCATAAAAACTACTATAAAGGAATTTAGAATTTGTCACAACAGAACCAAACAAAGTGTCCATATCAGCAGCATTGGTAATATTACATCTTCCCTTTCCCGTGATGAACAGTTTCTTCCCCAACTTTTCGTTTTTTTCAAACAAATGAACTTCATTCCCATTATATGCTGCAAAAATTGCCGCAAACATGCCGGCAGCTCCCCCGCCGATTACAAGCACTTTACTCATCTATGCTTCCTCTCTTTTCTCAACTTCTTAATTATACATGAGAATCCAAGTTTATTCAATCTTCTTTTGCCCATCCATAGGCGTACTTCACGGCCTTATTCCATCCTCTTATCATCATTCGTCTTTTCTCTTCTTCAATCACAGGAACAAAAGTCTTATCAATGGTCCAATTTTCAAGCACATCTTCTTTACTTGCCCAGTATCCAACCGCAAGACCTGCCAGATACGCTGCACCCATGGCTGTTGTTTCAACACACTGTGGTCTATTGACTGGTGCATCAATAATATCTGCCTGGGTCTGCATTAAAAAGTCATTAACACTTGCACCCCCATCTACCTTTAAAGAAGAAAGTTCAATACCCGAGTCCGTCTTCATTGCCCCAAGAATATCATTCACTTGATACGCAATTGATTCCAAGGTTGCTCGAATGATATGGTATTTATTTACGCCACGGGTCAATCCTACAATTGTCCCTCTGGCATATTGATCCCAGTGTGGTGCACCCAGTCCTGTAAAAGCAGGCACCACATAACAACCATTTGTATCCTGAACTTGCATGGCCATCATCTCCGACTCTGCTGATGAATCAATAAATCTCATCTCATCTCGGAGCCATTGAATTGCGGCACCTGCAACGAAAATAGAACCCTCTAAGGCATAAGTCACTTTTCCGTCCAGCCCCCATGCAATTGTTGTAACAAGACCATTATCCGAAACAACAGGTTTCTCCCCTGTATTCATAAGAAGAAAACATCCCGTCCCATAGGTATTCTTTGCTTCACCTGCGCGAAAACAAGTCTGACCAAAAAGTGCTGCCTGTTGGTCCCCGGCTGCTCCTGCAATCGGAATAGTCCCACCAAGGAATGTTGGATCAGAGTGTCCATATATATAGCTGGAAGGTTTGGCCACTGGAAGCATACTTTTTGGAATATGAAGTTCTGCAAGAATCTCCTCATCCCATTCTAATGTATTAATATTAAACAACATCGTACGGGAAGCGTTAGAATAATCTGTCACATGGACAGCTCCCTTTGTTAGTTTCCAAATCAGCCAGGTTTCAACTGTACCAAATAATAACTCTCCCTTTTCTGCTCTTTCTCGCGCTCCTGGTACATGATCTAATACCCACTTAACCTTCGTACCTGAAAAATAGGCATCGATTACAAGTCCTGTTTTTTCTCTGAATTTATCTGTCAACCCTTTTTCTTTTAACGCATCACAGTATGCCGATGTTCTTCTGCACTGCCAAACGATTGCACGATAGACCGGCTCTCCTGTATTCTTATCCCAAATAATTGCAGTCTCTCTTTGATTCGTAATACCAATAGCTGCAATATCTTCTGCTGAGGCACTGATTTTACTCATAGCTTCTACAGCTACACCAAGCATACTTGCCCATATTTCATCCGCATCGTGCTCTACCCATCCAGGCTGTGGAAAGTACTGCGTAAACTCTCTTTGTGCAACGCTACATATTTCTCCCTTTTTATTAAAAAGAATGCATCGATTACTTGTTGTGCCGGCATCCAGTGCCATTACATATTTTGCCATTTCAAATCCTCCTTTATTACCCGAAGAAAATATAATCTATTCTTATCTTACCAAATATTCAAGATTCTCTCTACCATTTATGCAAAAAAGAAGGAATACTATTAAAAAGTATTCCTCCTGTTCTTGTCATAAAATTATACCGGATAACTTCCGTTTTCTGTATCTGCTACAGTTTGGTCAACACCTGTTTGTTGCGCTTCTCTATATTTAAAGAAGTCTGTCGCAACTTGTGGGAATAAGGCATATGATAATACGTCTTCTTCCTGTTGTGACCATTGTGCCATTTCACCGCGAAGTGTATCTAATTCATCCGGAATAAGGTCCGCTGGACGACATGTGATAACTTCTGGATTTTCTCCGAGACACTTCTTTTGAACCTCAGGATCAAATGGTTTTACAGTGGCACCATATTTTCCACTTAAGATATCTTTTGTTTCTTTTGTAGCCATTTTGTAACGTTCTCCCATAAGTACGTTAAATACAGCCTGTGTACCAACGATTTGTGAAGAAGGTGTTACAAGTGGTGGCTCACCAAGGTCTTTACGAACACGTGGTACTTCTTCTAATACTTCATAGTATTTATCTTCTGCGCCTTGTTCTTTTAATTGCGATGTTAAGTTTGATAACATACCACCCGGAACTTGGTATAATAATGTCTTAATGTTTACACCCATGTTCTTTGGATTCAGAAGTCCTGATTCTAACGCTTCATCCCTAAGCGGTCTAAAGTAATCAGCGATTTCAGCCAATAAGTTTTGATCTAGGCCTGAATCATATGGTGTGCCTTTGAATGTTTCTACCATGACTTCAGTAGCCGGTTGTGATGTACCAAGTGCAAATGGTGACATAGCTGTATCAATCACATCAACACCTGCTTCTACTGCTTTTAAGTATGTCATAGAAGCTACACCTGATGTATAGTGTGTGTGAAGTTGAATTGGAAGGTCTGTAGCTTCTTTCAATGCACTAACCAAATCAGTTGCCTTATATGGAACCAAAAGACCAGCCATATCTTTAATACAGATAGATGTAGCGCCCATGTCTTCAATTCTCTTTGCAATATCCATCCAATATTCCATTGTGTATGCATCACCTAATGTATAGGAAAGTGCAACCTGTGCATCTGCACCTTCCTTTACAGCTGCTTTTACCGCTGTCTCAAGGTTACGCATATCGTTTAAACAGTCGAAAATGCGGATAATATCCATTCCATTTGCAACTGATTTCTGAACAAAATATTCTACTACATCATCTGCGTATGGACGATATCCCAAGATATTCTGTCCACGGAATAACATCTGTAATTTTGTGTTTTTGAATCCATCACGGAACTTACGAAGTCTTTCCCATGGATCTTCTTTTAAGAAACGAAGTGATGCGTCAAATGTAGCACCGCCCCAGCATTCTACTGAATGATATCCAACTTTATCCATCTTTTCTACGATTGGAAGCATTTGTTCTGTTGTCATTCTTGTAGCAATGAGTGACTGATGAGCATCACGTAAAATTGTTTCAGTAATTTTAATAGGTTTTTTTGTGATTTCTGCCATTTTACTGTCCTCCAATATTATTTAACACCAAAGATTGCCATAAACGTTCCGGCAGCTACAGCTGTACCGATAACACCTGCAACGTTTGGTCCCATCGCATGCATAAGTAAGAAGTTTGTCGGGTCAGCTTCTGCACCAACCTTTTGTGATACACGAGCTGCCATAGGTACGGCAGAAACACCTGCTGAACCGATAAGTGGATTAATCTTCCCACCGGTAGCTTTGCACATAATCTTACCAAAGATAACACCTGCTGCTGTACCAAATGCGAATGCAACCAAACCAAGAACTACAATTTTGATTGTATCCCAGTTAAGGAATGCTTCTGCACTAGTTGTAGCACCCACAGATGTACCAAGTAAAATAACTACGATATACATTAACGCATTTGAAGCTGTATCTGTTAATTGCCTTACTACGCCTGATTCTCTGAACAAGTTACCAAGCATCAACATACCAACAAGTGGTGCTGTTGTAGGAAGAATTAAAGAAACAACGATTGTA
>JAZRON010000032.1:0-2398 GCA_045648725.1 Faecalimonas sp. | reverse complement strand
GCTGCTGAACATCCAGTAGAAAAAGTTGGAGAAGAAATCAGACAGTTATATAGCTGGAACAACGAAGAAGACAAATTCATCAACAATTAATTAATTGGGGACGTAGTCAAATTCAATTTGACTACGTCCCCAATTGCGTTTTGCCGTGTCCCCAATTGACGTTTCGGCAAGTTTACTGTATTCTAGTTATGTGATAAATTTACGCGAAAGGAAGAAAATTATGAACAAGATTAGCGAAAATCATGAAGCCTTGTTCACTCCATGGAAAGTCGGAAATGTGGAGATTAAAAACCGTATTGTAATGTGTCCAATGGGCGGCACATCACTGTTTGGTTGGTTTGAACTTGGCGGCTGTCATTTTGACAAAGAGGCAGCAAAACTCTTTTTGGAAAGAGCAAACAACAATGTTGGGCTGATTATCCCTGGTATCGCGCCACTTCGTGACACCTTCTGGGGCAAATGGCTCTGGCAAAACCCAAAAATGTTTGAAGATTTGAAAGAATTTATGGATGAAATCCATAAAACAGGTGCGAAATTATTTATTCAGCTCACAGCCGGAATGGGACGTTCCTGGGCAATCACAGAGCTTGTAGCACCATTACATAAAAACAAGTTTACAAGAGCTCTGATTAAGCCAGTGATTGATACTTCACATGAATTGGCGTGTCCAAGTCCACAGCCGGCTCGTTGGGCACCGGATATCATTTGCCCTGAGATGACTATAGAGCAGATTCATGAAATTATCGAAGCGTTTGCAAAGACTGCAAAATTATGTATGGACGCAGGTGTGGACGGTGTGGAAGTACATGCGGTTCATGAAGGATATTTGCTTGACCAGTTTGCAATTGAATTTTTTAACAAGCGTACAGACGAATACGGCGGAAGTTTTGAAAACCGTTATCGTTTTGCAACAGAAGTGGTGCGTGCGATTAAAGAAGCATGTGGAGAAGATTATCCTGTTTCATTGCGTTATTCTGTAGAATCAAAGATGAAAGGATTCTGCGAAGGTGCCATGCCGGGAGAAGAATACGAAGAAGTAGGACGTGCTATGGAAGAGTCTGAAAAGGCAGCAAAATATTTGCAGGATGCAGGATATGACATGTTAAATGCAGATAACGGAACCTACGACTCTTGGTACTGGGCTCATCCACCAATGTATATGCCGGAAAACTGTAACTTGGACGATGTGGCACACATTAAGAAATTTGTGGATATTCCAGTGGTTTGTGCGGGAAGAATGGACCCAGCGGTTGCTTCAAAAGCAATTGATGAAGGAAGAATCGATGCAGTGGGTGTTGCTCGTCAATTCCTTGTTGACCCAGAGTGGATTACAAAATTAATCGAAGATAGACTGGAAGATATTAAGCCATGTATTTGCTGTCACAGCGGATGCTTTAACTTCTCGACTTCCAAGGGACATGCAAATACCCAAGATTTGACAGATACCATGGGACTTGCTCGTTGTGCACTGAATCCTGAAACGATGCAGTCAAAGAAATACAATCTCAAGCCTGCAAAGAAGGCGAAAAAGATTGCAATCATCGGTGGTGGTATCGGTGGTATGGAAGCAGCTATCGTTTGTGCGAAGAGAGGACATGCTGTAACTCTTTATGAAAAAACAGACAAGCTTGGCGGTGTATTTATTGCAGCGGCTTCACCTTCATTCAAAGAAAAAGACCGCGATTTGATTGCATGGTATATTCGTGAATTATCAAAATATCCAATCGAAGTGAAGATGAACACAGAGATTACGGATGTAAAAGCATTGGATGCGGATGAAATTATTGTTGCAACCGGATCAAAAGCAAGAAGAATCCCTGTGAAAGGCGCTGATACAGCAATTGAAGCAGTAGATTTCTTATTAGGAAATGCAGAAGTTGGTGAAAAAGTAACAATCATCGGTGGTGGTCTTACAGGATGTGAAATCGCTTACGAATTGTTCTTACAAGGCAAGAAACCAACTATCGTGGAAATGCAAGACGATTTGATTACTACAAAAGGTATCTGTCTTGCTAATACAAGTTTCCTTCGTGATTGCTTCAAGACAAACAAGGTTCCAGTGCATTTGGAAACAGCGCTTTGCGAAATTGGTGATGGTTTTGTGACTGTAAAAGACAAAGAAGGAAACACATTCAACATTGATAGTGATTCGGTGATTCTGTCTGTTGGATACAGTCCTGCACCAGTTGCAAACAAAGAAAAACACATTCATGTGATTGGAGATGCTGCCAAAGTTGGAAACTTGCGTACAGTAATCTGGGGCGCATGGGATGTTTGTATGAAACTCTAATTGGCAGAGAAGGAGAAACAATATGATTTTAACGAAAGAACAACAAGCCATACTTGATGGCGAAAAAGGCGAGACACTAGCTAAAGTTATGAAAACTTTGGTGATGTA
>JAZRON010000031.1:0-3193 GCA_045648725.1 Faecalimonas sp. | reverse complement strand
ATTAATCCTCGATTTATCGCCAAGAACATTGGAAAAAGTATTATACTTTGCATCTTATATCGTATTAGATAAAGGTGAAACAAACTTACAATACAAACAAGTATTGTCAGAACAGGAATATCAAGAGGCCAGAGAAGCATGGGGAAGCTCATTCCGTGTAGGTATGGGTGCTGAAGCAATTCAGGAACTCCTTCGTGCAATCGATCTTGAAAAAGAATATGAAGAATTGCAAGCAGGATTAAAAGGTGCTTCCGGACAAAAACGTGCAAGAATCGTAAAACGTTTGGAAGTAGTAGAAGCATTCCGCGGTTCAGGAAACAAACCGGAATGGATGATTATGAATGTTATTCCTGTAATTCCACCGGATTTACGTCCGATGGTACAATTAGACGGTGGACGTTTTGCAACATCTGACTTAAATGATTTATATAGAAGAATCATTAACAGAAACAACCGTTTAAGAAGATTATTAGAATTAGGCGCTCCGGACATTATCGTGCGTAATGAAAAGAGAATGCTTCAGGAAGCTGTTGATGCCCTCATTGACAATGGTCGTCGTGGTCGTCCGGTAACAGGTCCTGGAAACAGAGCATTAAAATCATTATCAGATATGTTAAAGGGTAAATCAGGACGTTTCCGTCAGAACTTACTTGGAAAACGTGTTGACTACTCAGGACGTTCCGTAATCGTAGTAGGACCGGAACTTAAGATTTACCAATGTGGTCTTCCTAAGGAAATGGCTATCGAGCTTTTCAAACCTTTCGTTATGAAAGAACTCGTGGCAAATGGTACTGCTCACAATATTAAAAACGCTAAGAAAATGGTAGAAAGACTTCAACCTGAAGTTTGGGATGTATTAGAAGAAGTAATCAAAGAACATCCGGTTATGTTAAACCGTGCCCCTACCCTTCACAGACTTGGTATTCAGGCATTTGAACCAATCCTTGTAGAAGGTAAGGCAATCAAACTTCATCCATTGGTATGTACAGCTTACAACGCTGACTTCGATGGTGACCAGATGGCTGTGCATCTTCCACTTTCAGTAGAAGCACAAGCTGAATGTCGTTTCTTGCTTCTTTCACCGAATAACCTCTTGAAACCTTCAGATGGTGGTCCGGTAGCCGTTCCTTCACAGGATATGGTACTTGGTATCTACTATTTGACACAGGAAAGACCGGGAGTTGCAGGTGAAGGAAAATCATTCAAGAGCTTGAATGAAGCGATCTTAGCTTATGAAAACGGCGTAATCACTTTACACTCACGCATTAAGGTTCGTGTAACAAAGACAATCGACGGCGAAGTGAAGAGTGGAATCGTAGAATCTACATTGGGACGTTTCTTGTTTAACGAAATCATTCCACAGGATTTAGGTTTTGTAGACAGAAGCATTCCAGGAAATGAATTACTCTTAGAAGTAGATTTCCTTGTAGGTAAAAAACAAAATAAACAAATCCTTCAAAAGGTAATCAATACACATGGAGCAACTGTAACTGCAGAAGTGTTAGATAAGATTAAAGCAACAGGATACAAGTATTCTACAAAAGCTGCTATGACTGTATCTATCTCTGAAATGACAGTGCCTCCACAGAAACCACAGATGATTCAGGAAGCCCAAGATACAGTAGACCGTATCACAAAGAACTTCAAACGTGGTTTGATTACAGAAGAAGAAAGATACAAAGAAGTTGTAGAAACATGGAAGAACACCGATGATGCACTTACAAAAGCCCTCTTAGACGGACTTGATAAGTACAACAACATCTTTATGATGGCTGACTCCGGTGCCCGTGGTTCTGACAAACAGATTAAACAGCTTGCAGGTATGCGTGGACTTATGGTCGATACAACAGGTCGTACCATCGAGCTTCCAATCAAGTCAAACTTCCGTGAAGGTCTTGACGTATTGGAATACTTCATGTCTGCCCATGGTGCTCGTAAAGGTCTTTCCGATACAGCTCTTCGTACAGCCGACTCAGGATACCTTACAAGACGTCTCGTAGACGTTTCTCAGGAATTAAGTATTCGTGAAGTGGACTGTGTGGAAAAAGGTGCAGAAATTCCTGGTATGTATGTAAAAGCATTCATGGATGGAAACGAAGAAATCGAAAGCTTGCAAGAACGTATCACAGGACGTTACTCATGTGAGACAATCTGTGATAAAGATGGTAATGTGCTTGTAAAAGCAAATCATATGATTACACCAAAACGTGCTGAAAAGATTATGAAGTACGGTGTGAACAACAAGGACGGCGGAGAAATCACAGAAGTGAAAATTCGTACAATTCTTACATGTAAATCACACATCGGTGTATGTGCAAAATGTTACGGTGCAAACATGGCAACAGGTGAACCTGTTCAAGTAGGTGAAGCAGTAGGTATTATCGCTGCTCAATCAATCGGTGAACCTGGTACACAGCTTACCATGAGAACATTCCATACCGGTGGTGTTGCCGGCGGAGATATCACACAGGGTCTTCCTCGTGTCGAAGAACTTTTTGAAGCAAGAAAACCAAAGGGTCTTGCAATTATCACAGAGTTTGCTGGTACAGCTACAATTAACGACACTAAGAAGAAACGTGAAATTATCGTAACAAACAACGAAACAGGCGAATCAAAAGCATACTTGATTCCATATGGTTCAAGAATTAAGATTCAAGACGGTGCTGAACTTGGTGCCGGAGACGAACTTACAGAAGGTAGTGTAAACCCACACGATATCCTTAAGATTAAAGGTTTACGTGCGGTACAAGATTACATGCTTCACGAAGTACAACGTGTATATCGTCTCCAAGGTGTAGAAATTAACGATAAGCATATTGAGTTGATTGTTCACCAGATGCTCAAGAAAGTACGCGTAGAAGAAAATGGTGATTCTGAATTCTTACCGGGAACCATGGTAGATGCACTCGAACTGGAAGAATCAAATGCAAAATTGATTGAAGAAGGAAAAGAACCGGCAGTAGGTGAACCGGTAATGCTTGGTATTACAAAGGCTTCCCTTGCTACAAATTCATTCCTTTCAGCAGCATCCTTCCAGGAAACAACGAAAGTTCTTACAGAGGCTGCTATCAAAGGTAAGATTGATCCACTTATCGGTCTGAAAGAAAACGTAATTATCGGTAAATTGATTCCGGTTGGTACCGGTATGAGAGAATACCGTGAAGTGCAACTTAACACAGACAAGAAAGATGTG
>JAZRON010000030.1:0-4321 GCA_045648725.1 Faecalimonas sp. | reverse complement strand
TCTTCTCATCATTGACGACTGCTACAACGCCAATCCGGTTTCCATGAAAGCCTCTCTGGACGTCCTTGCAACTGCAGACACACGTAAAGTTGCCATTTTGGGAGATATGTACGAACTTGGAGCGGATGAAGAAGAACTTCTTGCAGGCTGTGGCAGACACGCTGTTGAGAAACAAATAGATGTGTTGATTTGCATTGGTAAACTAGCAAAGCATATGGAAGAAGGGGCCTCTCTTGTGGTTGCAGAGGCTGCCTCCCATACTAAGGTTTATCACTTTGATACCAAAGCTGATTTCTTTTTGAAAACTACAAGTCTTCTCCAAAAAGGAGATACTATTCTTGTAAAAGCTTCACACGGAATGGAATTCCCGGAGATTGTAGAGCATCTAAAAAGCCTGAGGCTTTCATAAAAACTGTTGCAATACTAATGGAAAACATTTACAATAAATTTATTCTTTTTATTTTTCAGGAGGAAATTTTATGGTAGATTTCATAACAAATATTAACTCGACAATCAATGGATTTGTCTGGGGACTTCCTATGATGGTATTGATTTTGGGAGTTGGCGTTTATTTAAGTATTCGCTGTGGTTTTCCACAATTTCGCCACTTCTTACATATCATGAAGAACACTCTAGGCAAAGCTTTTGAAAAAACAGAAAAATCAGACGGTGCCGTATCACCGTTTAAGGCTATGTGTACTGCACTCGCAGCTTCCATCGGTACCGGTAATATTGCAGGTGTATCCGGCGCCATTGCGATTGGAGGTCCTGGTGCAATCTTTTGGATGTGGGTGTCAGCTTTACTTGGAATGTGCACCAAATTTTCCGAAGTAACATTGGCTCTTAAATATCGTGAGCGCAACCAAAAAGGAGACTGGGTAGGTGGACCAATGCACTATATTACCAATGGTCTCGGCAAGAGTTGGAAATGGCTTGCTTGCGTATTCGCTACATTTGGTGCTTTGGCTGCATTTGGAATTGGTAACATGACACAGATTAATACCATTGCAAGTACAGTAAACACTGCTATTTCCGGATTTATTCCTACTACAGAATCACAACAAACAGTGATTGCCTGGGTTGTTGCAATTATTTGTGCTCTTATCTGCGCAATCGTCCTGATCGGTGGTATTCAAAGATTAGCAGATGTGTGCTCTTTATTAGTTCCTGTGATGGCACTTATCTATATCGTAGCATCATTGGTAGTAATCATTGTAAATGCAGGTGCTATTCCGGAAGCATTTTCAGCAATCTTCGTAGGTGCTTTTAATCCTGCATCCGTAGCTGGTGGTCTTGCCGGTGTTGGTATCAAAACAGCTCTTACCAAAGGGGTTGGCCGTGGTATCTTCTCTAATGAAGCAGGTCTTGGTTCTGCCCCAATCGCACATGCAGCAGCAGACGTTGACCATCCTGTAAAACAAGGTATCTATGGTGTATTTGAAGTTTTCATGGATACAGTTGTTGTATGTACCATGACAGCATTGGTTGTTTTACTTGGTGTAGGCGTACAGAATATTGAATATGGCACAGACATTGGTGCAAACTTGACGATTAAAGGTTTTGAATCGGTATTTGGAAGTGGAATCCCTGGCGTAGCAGTGGCAGTCTGTCTTGCTCTGTTTGCTCTGTCCACTGTACTCACATGGGCTCTTTATGGAAGCCGTTGCGTGGAATACCTTTTCGGTTACAAAGCTTCTAAGGTATATCAAGTAATCTTCTGTCTGTTTGCTTGTATCGCAGGTACTGTAGAACTTTCACTTGCTTGGGCAATTGCAGATACTTTAAATGGACTTATGGCAATTCCAAACTTAATTGCATTGGCACTCTTAAGTCCTGTAGTAATTAAGCTTTCCAAAGAATATTTTAGTCAAGTAAAAGCAAACAAATAAATAGAGACAATAAAAAATCTCTAGACTAACTTTTCACATAGTCTAGAGATTTTTATTTATTTTTCTGCCAACACTGCTTTTAAAAATTCCCAAACTCTTGCAATAGAGCTAACACTAATCTTCTCATCCGGAGTATGCACATCAAACATATCCGGCCCAATAGAAATACAATCTAAATTTTCCACCTTAGACGACAAGATGCCACATTCCAATCCGGCATGAATCACTTCGATCTTCGGTTCCTTTCCATATTGTTCTTTATAAACTTTTACACAAAGGTCACGAAGCTTTGATTCTCTCGCATATGGCCAACCTGGGTATTCTCCACGATAACTTACCGTTCCTCCGAGACTTTCTGTAAGTTGTTTTAACTTTCTTGCAATAAACTGTTTTGCAGACTCCAATGAACTTCTTACCGAAAAGCAAAGACTGATTTCTGCTTCATCAATCTTGACTACACCCATGTTAAGTGACGTTTCTACCAAATCCGGCAAATCCATGCTCATGGTCTGCACGCCGTTTGGCATCAAATTCAATGCAGTAATCGCTTTATCTTTAGAACATGCTGAGAGCACTTTACATTTTGCTTCTTCCTGCACCTCTAACACCAATGCAATGTCCGGATCTGCAACAGCAAATTCTACTGCGATAGATTGATTAAACTGAGCAAGAGCCTCCTGCAATGCATCCACATCTTTTTTATTCACCAATAATTTCGTCACAACATTCTTTGGAATAACGTTATCCTTTACACCGCCGACGATACTCACGACATCAAACGCAACCTTATCTTTTAGGAACATGAGAAATCTACCCATCATGGTGTTTCCATTTGCACGACCTTTGTTAATCTCAATTCCCGAATGTCCGCCTAAAAATCCTTGTGTCTTGATTTCACAGACAACACCACTTTTCACTTCCGTTTCTGAAGGAATCACACAATCTGCTCGAAGTCCGCCGGCGCATCCTGCTGTGAAAACGCCTTCTTCTTCCGAATCAATATTGATAAGTCTTTTCGCCTTACAGCAAGACAAATCGATGTCCGTTGCCCCTAAAAGACCCACTTCCTCACTTACCGTTAATACCACTTCCAAACGTGGATGCGGAATATCTTCTGCATCTAAAAGTGCCAATCCATATGCCACAGCAATGCCATCATCACCACCTAACGTAGTACCCTCTGCCGTAAGATAGTCACCATCTAACATAAGCTTAATTGGTTCTTTTTCCATATCAACTGTACAAGTTGGAGTCTTATCTCCCACCATATCCAAATGGCCCTGTATCATAACCGGTTCCGCATCTTCATATCCCTGTGTTGCCTCTCCTATGATAATCACATTACCTAATTTATCTTGTTCGTAATAAAGTCCTCTTTCTTTTGCAAAATTCACGCAATAATCACTTAATTCTTTCTCATGGTAAGAAATGTGTGGAATGTTGCAAATTTCCTCAAAAAAGCCAAATACCGACGCCGGTTCTAACCCTTGTAACACTTTCATTCTAGTTCCTCCGATTTTGGTTTGTTCTATAAATTCTATTCTCTTACATTCTTTTGTTTTCGTCAACTTCTAAATGTGAAATAATCTCTCTCTTATACTCCAAGAATTCCTCAGACAAATTAAAATCTCTTCGTCTTGGCTTTGTCTCCTTTATTACAATCTCCTTGCTGATTGTCCCCGGCTTTCCTGTCAAAAGATAAATACGGTCAGAAAGCAAAATGGCCTCATCAATATCATGTGTCACAAACAACGTAGATAGCTTTATCTTTTCCATTACATCCAGATACCATTCGTGAACCCTAGCTTTTGTAAGCATATCCAAAGCAGAAAACGGTTCATCTAATAATGCAACCTTTTCCGAAAATAGGTAGGTTCGAAGTAGGGCTGCCCTCTGCTTCATCCCACCGGAAATCTGAGAAGGATACTTTTTCTCTGTTCCCTCTAAACCAAACTCTTTAAAAAATCCCGCTGCCTTTTCTCTTGCCTCTTTCTTCTTCATACCACGCACAATCAAAGGAAGTGCCACATTGTCCAAAATAGTACGATATGGAAGCAATAAATCTTTTTGGAGCATATAACTTACCTTACCCGGTTTTCCCGTAATATCTTCTCCTTCTAGAAGAACATTTCCCTCATCAGGCATACTAAGCCCGGCTATGATATTGAAAAGTGTGGTTTTTCCACCGCCACTGACTCCAAGAAGGGAAACAATCTCCCCCTCCTTAAGTTCTATGGATATATTTTTAATAATCTGTTCCTCTTCGAATGATTTTGACACATTATTTATTTGTAAAATGGTCATGATTTTCCTCCCAGATATTGGTTTGTAAATGCAGTATTAAGAGGGACTTCCCCATCTACAAGTTTCTTTTCATTTACCCATTTATAAAAATTATTCCAGCGGTCAGCATCAATGTAACCCCAATACTC
>JAZRON010000029.1:0-2487 GCA_045648725.1 Faecalimonas sp. | reverse complement strand
ATAAAAAGAAGCCTTAGGAATTCTATCCTAAGGCTTCTATCATTTACCAATATCTTCTATACCAAGGTGAGCCGTATACACTAACCACTCTCACAACATCACCGGTCTGAGGTGCATGAATCATCATTCCATTTCCCAAATAAATACCAACATGTCCGGAATAACATACCACGTCTCCCGGTAGGGCTTCTGCTCTTGATACAGCTCGTCCCCCACTTCCTTGTGAACCGGAATAATGGTACAAATTCACGCCGATTGCTTTATGTGCCAGAAGAACAAGTCCGGAACAGTCTACACCACTGCCACTTGCTCCGCCCCATACATATGGAACACCAAGGTACTTGTACGCTTCAGCCACAATTGCCGCACCTCCACCTGTGCCTACCGGTGGCACATAGTTGGAACCGCTATTTTGCGGTCTAGGAGTTGCAGATGCTGCTGCACGTCGAATTCTGGTATCAATATCGTCTACCTCTTTTTCCAGTTTTGCAATCATATTGTCCAACTCTTTTTTGTCATCCTTATATGATGCTTGTTTCGATTCCACTGCTGCCATGTCTTCCTCTAAGGAAGTCTTCAAGGTCGCAATTGTCTCTTTTGTCTTTACATATTCTTGCAATTGTTTTCTATCATATGCATGAATTGCCTGCACATTCTCAGCCTGTTGCAGCATGTCTGCAACGCTTCCAGCTTCCAAAATCATGGTAATCATAGAGCTGTTACCATTTTCATACATAGCCACAATACGACGCTTCATAGCTTCGTATTGCTGTTTCTCCAGTTCTTCTGCTTCTTTTAAATCTTCGGTGGCTTTTATAACCTCTTGACCAATCTCAACCAACTCTTTCTCTGCCTCGTTAATCTTTTTCATAATATTGGTCATCTTGTTTTCCAAAGATTTGATCTTCTCTTCCGTCTCTCTTTTATCTTGCCTCAACTCATTTACAGAAGGAACCGCAAATACAGTTGATGCAAACATCATGCTCGATAATATAACCGCAACCAAAGCTCGCCCAGTCTTTTTCATATTCCACCTATCCTAATCTATAAAAAATGTGATTGTTCTATTCCCATCTTTTCAAATTATATACTACCATCCGATGTTTTGCAATATGTTTTAACATTCTTGTAACACTTCTGATTCTTCCAAACGTTCTGGTTTCTCCTGAATCTTGCGTATTTCCAAAAAAACCGTGGACGCCAAAGCTGCACATCCAATTGTAATCAAAGCCATACGTATTGGTTTTGAAAACATCCAGGTAAACCCATCTGCATCCGTCAAAAAGCAAGCCACAATATTCATTAACATATGAGCCAATATAGGTGCTTTGATGGATCCAAATTTCTCATACAAATATGCTAACAAAAGGCCACACAACGCTGCATATATCATCTGTACTGTATTTCCATGGTAAATTCCAAAGAAAATCGCTGATGAAATTATAGCACGTTTTGCAGAGAAGTGTCTGCGCATACGCTTGTAAATCACTCCGCGGAAAATATATTCCTCCATAATCGGAATTATAATGCCCAGGCACACAATCTGCACAGGAAGGGACGGTGCGTAGAGTGCTTCTGCTGTCTCTTGATAAGCCTCGCTGTATGCTGCCAGATTGCTTAGGGTTAATATGTTATTTAAACCAAGTGAAAAAGGGATACTAATTCCTGCAATCAAAATATACTTCTGCAATGGAGCCTTTTTATTCGGTAAAATACCAGCTGCTTTTTCTTTCTTTAAGTCCTTTCTTACCATCCAAACCAAAAATGGTATGGTAGCCAAGGCCGCGACTGCTGTTATTTCAACTGCATACTGATACACACTGTACGCCATTTCTAAGATTTGTTCCGTAATCTCTTTCTCTGATTCCAGTAGAGTTAACAATTCCGGCATATGTTGCATGTAATAAACAAAAATCAAAATCATTTCTACCACAAACGAAACTGCCATATGCAATAAAAGGGGACTGAATATTTCCCAAATATATTTGCCTACATTTCTTTGCTGCATGCTATTACTTCCTCTCTAATTTCAATTTCATTTCCATATAAGGACCCCTGAACCATTTCAGGTTTTCCGCCCCCTCTTCCTTGAAATTTTTCATTCAATGCTTTCGCATAAATTCTCGTATCCTGAGTTTTACTTCCAATGACATATCTGTAGCCTTCCAAAGAATTCCCTGCGAAAACAAAGGCCACCGTCGTACCCTTTGCCAAAATCAGATTCATCAGCTCACGAGGTGCATTCCCGGTTAATTCCGATTCGAACACAATCACAATTTCTTGATTGTCCTCTAACTCTTTTACTTTATAAGTCAATATTTCTCTTTGCAGTTCTGCTATTTTCCCCTTCTGACACTCTGCTTCTTCTTTCAAACGGGCCACTTCTTCAGCAATCTCCTTTTCCTTTGCTGAGAGCATCACTGATATGGCTTTCACACTTTCGGACTTCTCCTCATAATCCGCAAGGGCACGAAATCCACAAAGCAT
>JAZRON010000028.1:0-10437 GCA_045648725.1 Faecalimonas sp. | reverse complement strand
AATATGCACGGTCATCCCCTGTTCATTCAGCGTGACAATCTGTTTTTCGAACCTGTTTTGATTGTGTTTTATCACTCTGGCAGCACAGTTTACAATGGCCTTTGTACTGCGATAATTCACATCCAACACAATCTGCTTTGTCGACGGATAATCCTTTGGAAAATCTAGCATAATCTCCGGTCTTGCACCACGGAAACGATAAATAGACTGGTCATCATCACCTACGATAAATAAATTATCCTCTGGTGCTGCCAGCATACGAATCACATCATATTGAACCCTGTTAATATCCTGAAATTCATCTATTAGAATATACTTGTATTTCTTCTGCCACATTTTCAGAATATCCGGGCGATTTAGAAACAATTGATAGGTGAGCACCAGCATATCGTCAAAATCTATTTTTCTTTTTGCATTTCGTTCTTTTTCGTAGCTTTCATAAATCTGTCGAAACACATTTTCACTGCAACTAACGGAGCAGTATTCCTCTAGGGAAATCTGATTATTTTTCACATTGGAAATCTCTGAAGCCAAATCCTGTATGAATTCTTTTTCTTCATCCATATCCAGTTCCATTTTCTCTACTGTCCGATATAACAATTGATATTTTTCTTCTTCTGACAGAATGTTTTCTGCGTTTATTTTATATGCCCATTTTAAAATGCCGTAATAGATGCCATGAAAGGTGCCAAAAGTAACCGGATAATGTTGGTCTTTATGTAGCGCACAAAATCTCTCCCGCATCTCTTTAGACGCAGCTTTAGAAAAAGTAATCACCAAAATTTCTTCCGGTTTTACTTTGCACTTCTGAATCAGATACTCTATTCTGTTTGTAATCACGGTAGTTTTCCCAGAACCGGGACCGGCAAGGACCAAGCAAGGTCCTTTTTTGTGGGCAATTGCTTGAAGTTGAGCTTTATTAAAACTCATATATTACCCTCCTGATAAAACGAGGACGGATTTCTCCGTCCTCAACATCATTATTTACTTAACAATTCAATCCCCTTGCGAATACGTGCAAGTGACTCTTCTTTTCCTAAGATTTCCATAATCTCAGTTGCACCACCCGGAGTATTTTGTTTTCCGGATACTGCTGTTCGAACCGGCCACATTGCGTAACCGTTCTTGCAACCTTTCTGCTCTACATAACCTCTTAACACTTCATACAAAGCATCGTTGCTGTAATCTTCCTGGGCTTCGAAAAGCGGAAGAATCTCTTTTAACACTTCCAAAGATGTCTCTTCATTTGTTTTCATCTTTTTATGTGTGTACATTGCCGTGTCGTATTCCGGCAACTCTTCAAAGAAATCAATCTGTGCTGCAATGTCTGGGAAGATTTCAATTCTTGTTTTAATAAGGGCCGCAATTTTTTTCAAATCGTAATCCTTTGTCACCACTTCTTTTATATATGGAATCGCAAGTTCATAGAACTTATCAAAGTCCATGGCTTTGAGATATTCACCATTCATCCACTTTAATTTCACTGTATCGAATACAGCCGGTGATTTGCTCATGTGGCGGTAATCAAATGCCTCAATCAATTCCTGCAGCGAGAAAATTTCTTTATTATCAGAAGGGCTCCATCCGAGAAGTGCCACATAGTTCACAACTGCTTCTGTGAGATAACCCTGTTCAATCAAGTCTTCATAAGAAGAGTGACCGCTACGCTTACTAAGTTTCTTATGAGTCTCATCTGTGATGAGTGGGCAGTGCACATAGGTTGGTACTTCCCATCCAAATGCCTGATATAACTGATTGTATTTTGGAGCAGATGACAAATATTCGTTTCCACGTACAACATGCGTAATTCCCTGCAAATGGTCATCTACTACGTTAGCAAAATTATAAGTTGGATATCCATCTGATTTAATCAAAATCATATCGTCCAACTCACAGTTTGGAACGGTAATGTCTCCATAAATATCATCATGGAAGGTAGTAGTTCCTTCTGTCGGCATATTAATACGGATTACATATGGTTTCCCTGCCGCAAGATTTGCCTCTATTTCTTCTTTGCTAAGGTGCAGACAATGCTTGTCATAAACTACGATTTCTTCGCCACCTTCTTTTACTTCGCTGTGGAAAGAAGCCAATCTCTCCTTATCACAGAAGCAATAATATGCATTGCCTTGTTCAATCAGTTGTTTTGCATATTTCAAATACAAACCGGTAGCTTGTCTCTCACTTTGCACATATGGACCAACGCCACCGTCTTTGTCCGGACCTTCATCGTGGATAAGTCCTGTCTTTTCTAATGTGCGGTAAATAATATCCACTGCACCTTCTACCAAACGCTCCTGATCTGTATCTTCAATACGAAGCAAGAAATCTCCATCTTCGTGTTTCGCAATCAAATATGCATACAGAGCCGTTCTTAAATTCCCCACATGCATCCTGCCTGTCGGGCTTGGTGCAAATCTTGTTCTAACTTTACTCATGTTCTAACACTCCTTTTTATTATTTATTGCGTTGTCTCCAATAAGCCACTTGAAAATATTCTCTTGGTATAGAAACAATAAACACAATTCCAAGCACCATGGCAAAAGCCAATTTCAGTGCCATAATTCCTTTATCAACTGCCATATTCAAATCATTCATCACAAAGTAATATGCGGTGTAATATACGGAAGTTCCCGGAATCAACGGGAAAATCCCTGAAATCAAAAACACGGTAATGGGACATCTTCTCCACACTGCCAAAATACGGGACATGAGTACAACAACTATTGTACCGAAAAATGTAGCAAGCACCGGTGAAATATGAGGGGTCAAAAGACAATAAGTAATCCAGCCTGCCATCCCCGTAAGTCCACAATACAGATAATACTTGGAATGTACGTTAAACAATACTGAAAACATTAACGTACCTATGAAAGAGCATACTATATTCTGAATCATAATATCACTCCTCCCAGCACCTGTTCATAAAATGACAACACGCAGCCTACACCGATTGCAATATACACAAATACGGATATAGCATGCAAAAGTCTTACAATCCCGGAAATAAAATCACTGTCTGCAATATCACGAATGGCATTTACAAATGCCAATCCCGGTATCAATGGTAATATGGAACCGATAATCACCTCGTCCAAACCGATGGTAAATGGCAAGGGAAGATTTGATGCCACCAATGCTAAAACAGTGATAATGCCTCCACCAACAATATTTACAATAATTTTCGACATCTTGTGACGCGCAGCAAATAATACAAACACATACAGAATACTTCCAATAACAAACGCCGCACAACTTGCCGGTGTATTTGGCTGAATCAAATAACAAAATGCACCACTACCAATGCCAGACGCCAATATCATGTGCCAATCCTTCTTAGGCGGCATCTTTTCAATCTCCTTCAAACGAGCAAAGGCCTCATCAATATCCACATGTCCTGCCGATATTTCCCTGGACAAATCGTTTACCTCTGTCACAATTCCCAGATGGGTTGCTGCCAGTGGAACATGCTTCACTCTGGCATAACTTTCTTTCCCATTATGGTAAGCCGTTAAAAAGATACCGTTACTGAGCACAAAGGCATCTACCTGTTGGATTTTAAAATGATTGCAGATATGCCAGATCGTTTCCTCCACACGAAAAATCTCCGCCCCATTTGCCAGCAGAATACGACCTGCTTCCAATGCAAGTTCCAGCACCCGATGCATCTCTGTCTCTTCTGTAACATCTTGAATTATCACATTTTCTTCTTTCATATTAAGCCATCTTCTCACTGAGAATCTTATCTACACTCACTAATTTAACACTCAACACAAAAATATCTGCTGCAAGAGCCAATTCCTCCGGTGTTGGGAAAGATGGCGCAATACGGATATTGCTGTCTTTCGGGTCTTTTCCGTATGGGAAGGTTGCTCCCGCACCTGTCATTACAACACCTGCTTCTTTTGCTTTTGCAACGATTGCTTTTGCACAACCCTCCAAAGAATCAAAAGAAATAAAATATCCTCCTCGAGGTTCAATCCAACTTCCGATTTCCAAACCACCAAGTTCTTTTTCCAACACATTCAGCACAGCCTCAAATTTTGGTCGTAAAATATCGGCATGCTTCCTCATATGTTCCACCATACCATGAATATCTTTATAGAAACGTGCATGGCGCAATTGGTTCACTTTGTCATGACCAATAGTCTGAATGGTCATCTGCTTGCGGATTGCTTCCAAGTTTGCTGTAGATGCTGCAATTGCCGCTACACCGGAACCCGGGAAACTAATCTTTGAAGTTGAGCAGAATTTATAAACCATATCTGGGTTTCCCGCTTTTTTACATTCCATAAAAATTTCAGGAAGCCAGTCTTGTTTGTCATCATATAAATGGTGAATACCATATGCATTATCCCAGAAAATACGGAAATCCTTTGCTGCCGGCTTTAATCTTGCAAATCTCAATACTGTTTTATCTGAATAGGTAATCCCCTGTGGATTGGAATACTTTGGCACACACCAGATTCCCTTAATTGCTTCATCTGAGCTTACCAACTCTTCTACCATATCCATATCCGGACCTTCTGAAGTCATCGGTACATTAATCATCTCGATTCCAAAATGCTCTGTAATAGCAAAATGTCTGTCATAACCCGGTACCGGACACAAAAATTTCACTTTATCTAACTTGCACCATGGTGTACTTCCCATAACTCCATGAGTCATAGAACGCGCAATTGTATCATACATAATATTCAAACTTGAATTTCCAAAAATAACAATATTGTCCTTTGGAACCTCTGACATATCAGAAAGCAGTTGCTTTGCTTCACGGATACCATCAAGTACTCCGTAGTTACGGCAATCCACGCCCTCCTCACACATCAGGTCTGCTTCACTACTTAATACGTCAAGCATTCCCATACTCAAATCCAACTGTGCCTTAGATGGCTTTCCACGTGACATATCTAATTTCAAATTCTTTGCTTTAATCTCAGCAAAACGTTGTTCCAATTCATTTTTAAGTACTGTTAACTCTTCTACACTCCGGTCTCTATACGGTCTCATTGTCCCAATCCTCCTAATTGTCTTCTCTCTGTGATAGTCTATACGATTTTCGACATTTTGGCAACTCTTTTTCAAGCATTCTTCCTATCATTCTCCTGAACCCAACCTACGATATTGTTCCTTCCATTTTTCTAGAACATCCTCCTCTGTCGAAAACTTCATTCCTTGCTCTATTTCTGAGATTTCCTCCTGAATCCAAAGGTCAATTCCCTGATATACCGGACTCTTTTGCAAGAGCACACCATACTCTTCTCTGGACATGTAACAATAACATGCATAAATATATGCTTTTAACATGGACTCCTCTTCGCAAATCTGAAAAGCACTTTCATACATCTTTGCCGCTTCTTCATATAGAAATAGTCTTCCATAAGCAGCACCAAGGCATCCATATACTCTTCCGTAAAACTTCTTATCTACACTCTCATCTGTCTCACCATTTAAAATAGACTGATAAATCAGAATTGCTTGCTTTACTCCGCCACTTTGAAGCAGATTGTCTGCTTTGTATTTTTGTTTCTCGATCGGCTTTTGATTTTTTAATTTTTCCAAAACCGACTGAATGTGATTCAATTCTGCTGTAGTATAAATAGAAGAATAATTCAGAATTGTAACTGCAAACTGCTCCACCGAACCATGTTCTTCTAAAGAACGCCGCAAATCTCTTGCCAAATCCAAAAGCTCCAGTTCATTCTCCAGCCAGTCACATAACTGCTCATTCATAATTGTATAATCAATCAAATACAAATGATTGCACATGTAATAACATAATTCTTCAATTGTATAAATTCTACGATGAACCCGACTAATCTCATAAGGCTGTCTCGCTCTCTTCTTATGACAAAGAATTATACTGCCCATTACTTCCTCCTAAATGTATCTCCTTTTCCACGCAAAAATCTGTTGCCGGGAAAAACTCTCCAAACCCAAGGTCCTTAAAGGTAATTCTACATGTCTTATCATCTAAAAACAGTATTTTCACCTGTAATCTCAATGTGTAATCTTTTCTTTTCGGAAGCCCCTCCAGAGAAACCTTCTCCACCTGCATATCAGCACCTACCAGGGATTCCACATGTATTTCAATATCTTCTGTATTTTCCAGCAAGATTTCAAATTGAGAATCAGACTCATACCATCTCTTTCCCCATGATACAATTGGCTGCCACTTATCCAACCCCTGCACACGCATCTTCAGACAAATCTGATCCATCATTTTTGTTTCATCCAAATAAATCGGACCATCTGTAATGTCGAGACTTCTTCTGTAGGCCGTATAACATGCGCCTTTGCTGTAAAGGTTATTCCCAAGAAATGCCCTTCTACCATTACATAACACCTTCAAAGACTGCGGAAACCAATTGTTCTCAAAGCCTTCTCCTACCAAAAATACAGAGGACACCAGCTTCTTCGAAAATACCCCTTGTATGAATTGCTTAAAACAAACATCCGCATCCTTAGCCCTGTCTACGTTCAATACCGGATAGACTGCCTCCAATTCCTTCATCTGTGCACTGGCAACCTCATCCACCGTTATAAAAGAGTCTTTTCCCTTTCCAAAACCGGTGCGAATCTTCCGTAGCATATACGCCTTTACTTCATGTCTGTCACAGTGGAATAATGCCGCCTCATACTGCCATAATTCCTTTGGTTGATATAACATATAATTACAAAAACTTTCTTTGTAATCCTGTACATAAATATGACTTTTTACAACGCCTGCCCGTTGCCCGATTCCTTTTAGAATTTTTCCAATATCCACACTTAGGTTTGGAACCGTAAACACAATCTGCTCAATCTCTTCAAAATTTTTCAAAGAAATCTCCACGAATTTCGCCAAGAGCCAGATTGCCTCATAGGTTTCCTCTCCCAACTCAATTCGTTCCTGTCGCATGGCCCTGCGATATAAATCTCCGGCAACATCCCCCTGATTTGTCACGGCCAGACGCCTTGCATCGTTACCGATTACCCATTCTTTATCCTTTTTCCCTACAGCCAGAGGAATTTGATAGTTGTCCAATGTAGTCTCCATAGTCTGGGGTTCCTGCTGTTCTTCACTATAAAAACTAATCTGACAGTATTTCTCATTCAAGTCATATCCAATTATACTTCCTGTCATGTCCAAATTCCTCCTTTTGTATTTAATATGGCTGGAATATTTGTGTTGCAAGCTTATCTTCCAACCTAAACCGAAGCATTGCCTCTAATTGTTCTTCCTCCGAAAGTTCTATCATCTGGTTCAACCTTCCGTATTTTCCTTCAAATGATGTAAGCGGCTCCTGTGTATAACTGTATTTCTCACTTACTATCTGCTTGCCGCCTTCTTCTTCCTTAAAGTAATAATGCAAAGTTTCTCCATGATATAAGGTAAACTCTTTTATATAGGTATTCTCATATGTAGGAAGCAGACTCTCTGTATGAGTTTCTCCATTCTCCACTTGATAAACAACCTTGACCTTTGCATCCTCTCCTGCATGATACTCTACAATATATTTATCATACAGTAATACTTCTCTAAGCCATTGTTTCGGATACTCCTGATAAAAGGCAAACACGATTCTCTTTTCACACAAATCGTGCAAATATCCTTTCAAAATCTCAGCCGTATTTTCATCCACTTCTTTTTTTGAAAAGAACTTAAGAATGGCCGCCTTACAAATGTCTGCCAGATATTCTCCCTCTCTAAATTCTTTCATTATAATTGTAAATACGTTTTGATTTACATCCCGATTTTCAATTACATACCCATAAGCCACATAGGCAAGATATGCCTGCTTTAAGCGGAAATATGGTCTTCCCACATAGTAGTCCTCGAAAATCTCCTCCTCATGGAACATCACTTCAGAGAACAACATCTGCGTAATAATACGTTCCGCCAATTCTTTGGTCGACACTCCATACTCTCTGGCCTGTCCCCATAAAAACTTCATATCACCGGTTGCCCCACAATAGAAATGAGACAAGTAATTTAACAATGCCTTATCATACATTCCACGCTTTAATAATTCAAAGCTTACATAGAGAAGGAAATCATCTTCCACATTTTCCTGCTCACGAATGCGCTTTGTACACATTAAGAATACTGCTTCCTCATCAAAGGCATCCAAACCATACAACTTTAAATTATCAAAAGTCAATGGCACTCTACGGGACTCTTGCTCTGCCTCTACCATGCTTTCCTTGCGATTCTTGCAAAGTTCCATAAATCGCATCTCATAAAAGAGGCGGACAACGTCATAAGAAATAGAATCGGTATAATACATTCCATTAGACGCCTCCCACACGATTCGAGACTCCTTATCGTACAAATATACATTTGCACCATATTCCGTATAAGCTACACGTTGTCGAATCTCTCCATCCTTCTCAATCACCAGAACATACTTGATGTTCTTTTGCTTGGTAGTAACATGATATTTATGGCAAATGTCGTAAAGAGCCTCCAGCTCCTCTAAAGACACATCCCTTTCCTGTATAAATCTGTTGTAAATAATACGCAAAGACTCATTAATGTGACGCTTTAGCAACTGTTCCTTTGCAAATTGTCTAATTTGTTCTTTGTATTCCTGATAGATTTCACTGTTTTCATCTTCGTAGGTTAAAATATTCTCATACAGTAATGCAGTTCTTCGATAATCCAAATTGATACCATGTGCAAAATACAGATATACGATTTTCGGAAAAGCGCCTCTCACACGCTGAATATTCATGGACATCATATAGTACTCATAAAGCTGGGCAATTCGAAGTTCCTGCTGTACAGCCTTTTCATACCATTTAAAATATTCCGTGCCAATCTTATTTCCTTTAATTAATTGCATACACAATGCATTCAAAATTCGGTTATCCTCATACATCTCATATGCACGCTGTAAAATACATACCAATTGCTTACTATACTTTTTCTGCTGACTGATTAAATCCGCCGCATATAATGCAAGTTCCTTAGAAATAATTCTATATTTTGTAGCAAAATTCAATATTTGAATCTCAAAGGACTCCAATTTCCGCAAAAGCAGCACCCGCTCTTGAAAACAAATGTAGGCTTCCGCATAAAGTAGCACCTGATTGGAACCATTAAAAAACTGTCTTTCCAACACACGAAGCCGATCTCCATAATCACGATATTTGGGATCTAGATTAATCAACATACATAAAAGCGGCCAAGAATATGGATGTTTCATGTATAGACGATGAATCTCCTCCAATGCTCGCGCATTAGATGGCATGTCCTTCTTGAGAAGTGCCATCAAAAACAGATAATAAGCGCTAATCTCCGCCTTGCGACCAATTACAAACTTGTGGAAATTCCCATTTTCCAAAATCCATCTTGCTTCCTCATCACGTCCGCCTCGCAGGTAAATATGAGCTTGTAACAGCACGTAATACTCATTATCCGGCTCCAACTCCCTCAATTGTTTTGCACAAGCGATGGCTTTCTCCACCCATGTGTGAACATCTGTCTTCCCTGAAATATATGAAAGATACTCTTTTAATCCCTGTCCTGCAATCATTCCCTTCATACCATAGGAATCATCCACAAGTGTCCGCTGGTGCACATCAACTGCTACACTTAAAGACTCATACGGAGTATCCACGTAAATTCTTCCGAAATTATTCCCTCCATGTAATTTATCTTTTTGAATGAAATACTCTAATCGATAATTGTTCCCAATAAAATCTTCAGTGGTAATCTCCGTTTGTTTAACAGAAATAAAATCACCTTGGACACGAATCCCAATAGTTGCATGTCCCCAGGTATTCTTTGTAATCTCGATGGCGTCCTTTTTATCCTCTAAGACATCCTGATACTGGAGATGTTCCTCTGATAATGTGAGAAATATTTTTTCTTTTTGTTTAATTCCCACTAAGAATTCTTCCATCGCCTGCTCGTCCAAAGACCACTTACGCATATTTGCGTATAGATTTCTAACCCTAGGTTCCTCATATTTCAAAATATCATAAAACTGCCTTGTACGGAATAAACGTCTTGCTTCAGCAAAATCCTGCATTGCAAGTTTTCTAAAATCCGAAATCGTCTGCACCTTGCCGTAAGCAGTCATGATAAATGGTTTTTCTATCATTGCAGTAAAAGCCAGGTCGTACTCTCCTCCATTACAAACAACTGTAAACTTTCCATGCTCCATCTGCCCTGGTAACAAACCGGTGCTGTCAAATGTAAAACGCACGTTTACCGGGTTCCCTTCAAACCCTTGTTCCAAACAATGCACGCGAAAAGAAGATGGATATACAAGTCCTCTGATATCTCCATCTTTTCTATTCTCTATAAGAAAACTTCCCTGGTACACTTCTCCTTCACCCACTGAAATCATGATATGGGTTTCCGGAAACACAATGTCCGGTCTTTGAAGCTTAAAGTCTCCTTTGGCAAATTGCTTGATTTTGTTCTTCATTTAGTCACCTGCTTCT
>JAZRON010000027.1:0-6978 GCA_045648725.1 Faecalimonas sp. | reverse complement strand
GTATCAAGTATTGAAGGTATCTATCATGGTATTGTTGTGGAAGGTTCGACAGTTATAATTGATAATTGGAATGTAGAATTTATTTTTACATTTTCCGATGGAAGTAAAGAAAGTTATAGTTATTATGATTCTGTGTTAGGAGAGATGGTGGTTCCTACTCTTGCTCCACAGGATTTAAATGAAGGCACATGGGATGCCGGAGAGCATTATATTACGGGAAAGACACACGGAAGAGAATTTATAGTAAAAGTAGATGTTTTGAGCTTGGAAGAAACACCTATTCAATCTATTTCGGCAGTTGCTACAAAGGATTTGGTGGCAGAGTGGCATGCAATAATGAATGATGCAGATAAATTGATATTTAGCCCAGATAGTTCTTATCCGAAGGTAGAACTCACATACAAGGATGGAAAGAAAGAGACAATTTATTATGAGTCACTGAGATACGCGGTTGAAGGTGTCACACCGACATTAACACTTGATGATTATTCATTAGAAGGAGCAGCAAAAAGAACAGCAACTTTAGAATTCTATGGACATAAATGTACGTTTGAAGTAAATGTAGTTGAAAATCCAGTGGCAAGTGTATCTGCAGTTACTACGAAGCCAATTATTGATGGATGGCGTGAGTATCCTAGTTTAGTGTTGGATGGAGGAATGATTCTCACAGTAAACTATAAAGATGGAACAAAGATTTCGGGGACACCAAATGAGCTACTGGATGTATTCTATGATTATCCTCAAGATTACACGTATAAAACGAATGTTGTGATTGGGAAGAATACTACAGAAGTAGAGTTTCTGGGTAAAAAATTTAATGTAGAATATGAAGTGATTGAAGATCCAAATCCAGTGGTAGGATTAGATGCTAAAGTAAAAGAAGGAGCAGTTATTTATAAAAATCCAACCACAACAGGAGAAGTGTGGTATGAATATGGTCACATTGTAGATGTTACATTGACTTTTAAGGATGGAACTAAAATTACTGGAAATGTAGATGAAGTAAACCAACAATTAGAGGATATCAATATTAGAGAAGTATATGCGGAACCTATTCAAGTGACAAATGTAGGAGAATATACGTCAACCATTTATTATGAAGCGTTGGAAAAAGAAGTAACAGTCAAGGTTGTAGAGAATCCTTATTGCAAGGCAACTATTAGTAATGAGGCTGGTCTGACAATCGTTTTAGAAAAAGCAAATGGTGAAAAAGAAACACATATAGCAAAACGTTTTTCACCATCAGGTTCCATGGGTTCTAACTCGAATATGTTTGGATACATCGTTACAGATAAAGGGATGCTTCCAGTAGAGATTAACTTTGGCGGTGGCAGAAGAGCAGATTATACTAATATATCTAGTATGTATATCCATGGTATTAAGAGTAATGAATTGAAAGACTGTACATGGTTAGAACAACAATTGATTGTTGAAATGTATGGTGAGGTACCTGATGTATCTGTGAATCATTCGGCAGAAGAATTAAAAAGTTTAGTAATGACAGAGACTGATTATGCAATGGGAAGAGAAGAAAATGTTTCGGCCAAGTTGGTTATTTCAGAAAAAGAAACTGTTTCAGAAACGGATCAAGCATTGTTAGATGAAGCGACAGAATCTCTTGATGATTACGAGGAAGGCGTAGTTGTTGATTTGACATTATATAAGGAATATCCGAATATGATGGGCACTGTTACAGAAAAAGTTCCAGAACCAAATGGAAAGGTAAGTATCACAATGGCGGTTCCAGAAGAAGTTCTTGCAAGCGGAACTAATCCAGAGGATATTAAAATGGTTCGTATCCATAATGGAGAAACAACCGTTTTACCTTGTACCTATGATAAAGAGACTCAAACAATTACGTTTGAGACAGATGCATTCTCAACATATTCAATGGTTTATAAAGTGGCTGCAAATGACACAGATAATAAGAATGATTCGAACTCAAATAATGATAATAAGGGAGATTCTTCAAATAGCACAGGTTCAAGCACAACGACTAACACAGGCTCAAACACAACAACCAACAAACCAACGCCAAATACAGGCGATAGCAATTCGTTAGTTGGATATATGACATTATGCGTTGCTGCAATAGCAGTGATCTTAGTCGAGAAGAAAAGAAGATTTTGTGCAAAATAATTTTATAATGAAATCACTTTAGATGGGACTTGAAAAGAGTCCCATCTTTTATGCAAGGGACTTCTTGACACTGCTTCAAACTTATGTTACGATTTTCCATATTTGAAAAATGAAAACGCAGTGATGAAAAGAGTACATTTTTGAAAGTCTTACAGAGAAATCCCGGTGGCTGAGAGGGATAGACGGAAGAAAGTGGAAGATGGCTTCGGAGCGGTGTGCTGAGCAAGGCAGAAAGATTATGAAATATGGATGACTTGTAAGGTACAATGGGTTCGCCCTTTACAGCGATAGAGTTTTGTTGCATTTTGGTTGCTACAGAACTTGTGGAGGTCAGTGTCGTGAGGTGCTGACGAAGAGAAGTGGTAACACGGTATTTAGCCCGTCTTCTTATTTTATAATATAGAAGATGTGGCTTTTTTTATTTCATAGCGACACATTTTCTAAAAGAAACATAAAAACGGAGGGAAAAGAAAATGGAAAACAAAAAATTTTATATGACAACAGCTATTGCCTATACATCAGGCAAACCACACATTGGAAACACATACGAATTTGTTCTTGCAGATGCCATTGCAAGATACAAAAGAAGCCAAGGATACGATGTATGGTTCCAAACAGGAACAGACGAACATGGCCAAAAGATTGAATTAAAAGCAAAAGATGCAGGGATGGAGCCACAGGCATTTGTAGATGGTATTGCTGCACAGGTAAAAGATATTGCAGACATGATGAACACATCTTACGATTATTTCATTCGTACAACAGATGATTATCATGAAAAACAAGTACAAAAGATGTTCAAGAAAATGTATGAAAAAGGCGACATTTACAAAGGTTATTATGAGGGACTTTACTGTACACCTTGTGAATCATTCTTCACAGAATCCCAATTAGTAGATGGAAAATGTCCTGATTGCGGACGTGAAGTACAACCTGCAAAAGAGGAAGCATATTTCTTCAAAATGAGCAAATACGCAGACAGATTAATTGAACACATTAATACACACCCAGAATTTATTCAACCGGTTTCACGTAAAAATGAAATGATGAATAACTTCTTGTTACCGGGACTTCAAGATCTTTGTGTTTCAAGAACATCATTTACATGGGGAATTCCTGTAGAGTTCGAGCCAAAACATGTAACTTATGTATGGCTTGATGCACTTACAAACTACATTACGGGTATTGGATATGACTGTGACGGTGAAAGCACCGAGCAGTTTAACAAAAACTGGCCGGCAGATTTGCATCTGATTGGAAAGGATATCATTCGTTTCCATACCATTTATTGGCCAATTTTCTTAATGTCATTGGATTTGCCATTGCCAAAACAAATTTTTGGACATCCATGGCTTCTTCAAGGCGACGGTAAGATGAGTAAATCTAAAGGAAATGTAATTTACGCAGATGAATTGGTAGATATGTTTGGAGTAGATGCAGTGCGTTACTTCTTACTTCACGAAATGCCATTCGACAATGATGGTGTGATTACATGGGAGCTTATGGTAGAGCGTATCAACTCTGACCTTGCAAACACATTAGGAAATCTTGTAAACAGAACAATTTCCATGACAAACAAATATTTTGGTGGAACTGTTACAAACAAAGGTGTAGCAGGAGATGTTGACGCAGACCTTAAAGCAGTTGTGGAAGGTACACCGGCAGCAGTGGATAAGAAGATGGAAGAACTTCGTGTTGCAGATGCGATCACAGAAATCTTCAACTTATTCAAACGTTGCAACAAATATATCGATGAAACCATGCCATGGGCACTTGCGAAAGACGAAGCACAAAAAGATAGATTGGAAACAGTACTGTTCAATTTGATTGATAGCATTGAAAAAGGTGCCAAGTTGTTGGCATCATTCTTGCCAGAAACAGCAGAAAAGATTTTGAAACAAACAAATGGAGGAGCTGTTACAGACAAGCCGGAAATCTTATTTGCACGTTTAGATATGGAAGAAGTTCTTAAAAAAGTAGAAGAACTTCACCCACCGGTTGTAGAAGAACCAGAAGTTGAAGAAGATGTGATTGATATTGAACCAAAAGAAGAAATCACATTTGATGATTGGATGAAAATGCAATTCCAAGTAGGAGAAATTATCGCATGTGAAGAGGTTCCGAAATCAAAGAAACTCCTCTGTTCACAAGTAAAAATCGGAAGCCAGGTGAAACAGATCGTTTCCGGTATCAAACAGCATTATTCAGCAGAAGAATTGGTTGGCAAGAAGGTAATGGTTCTTGTAAATCTGAAACCTGCAAAATTGGCAGGGGTATTGTCTGAGGGTATGTTACTTTGTGCAGAAGATGCAGAAGGTAATCTTGCACTTATGACACCGGAGAAACCAATGCCAGCAGGGGCTGAGATCGCGTAATTTCAAAAAGGGACATAGCTAAAGTCAATTTGGGACGTAGTCAAATTGAATTTTACTACGTCCCAAATTGAAACAAAATGAAAGGGGAAATAACTTATGAGCAAAATCAGAATCGGTATCGTAGGACACGGTAACATTGGACGAGGCGTAGAACTCGCAGTGGAACGCAATGATGATATGGAATTAGTTGCAGTGGTAACACGCCGTAATCCGGAAAGTGTAAATATACTGACAGAAGGCGTAAAAAAAGTACACATGGATGATGTTCTTTCTTTAAAAGATGAAGTAGATGTGATGATTCTCTGTGGAGGTTCCGCAACAGACCTTCCGGTAATGGGTCCAGAACTTGTGAAAAATTTCAATACAATTGATAGTTTTGATACACATGCAAAGATTCCAGAGTACTTTGCAAACATGGACGTGGCAGCAAAAGCAGGAAATCACGTAGGTATTATTTCTGTAGGCTGGGATCCGGGTATGTTCTCGTTAAACAGAATTTATGCAGAATCCATTTTGGTTCAGGGAAGCACATACACGTTCTGGGGCAAAGGCGTAAGCCAAGGACACTCAGATGCAATCCGTCGTGTGCCAGGGGTGAAAAATGCTATCCAATATACAGTGCCGATAGAGGCTGCAGTAGATGAAGTAAGAAGCGGAAGTGAACCTGAGCTTACCACAAGACAGAAACATTTAAGAGAATGTTATGTGGTTGCAGAAGAAGGCGCAGATCTTGCGGCAATTGAAGAGGCCATCAAGACAATGCCAAATTACTTTGCTGATTATGATACAACAGTAACATTTATTACAGAAGAAGAATTAAAAGCAAATCACAGCAAGATGCCACACGGTGGTTTCGTAATCCGTACAGGTGAAACAGGCAGAGACGGCAATAAGCATGTGATTGAATATTCATTAAAATTAGATTCAAATCCAGAGTTTACTTCAAGTGTATTAGTTGCTTATGCGAGAGCAGCTTACAGACTTGCAAAGGAAGGACAATGTGGGGCAAGAAGTGTATTTGATATTGCACCGGCATTGCTTTCACAAAAAACTCCGGAGCAGCTTCGCAAAGAAATTTTGTAAATGTGAGGAACCAGATATGACACCCATGATTTTCGATAGCCATGCGCATTACGATTCAAGTAAATTTAATGAAGACCGTACGGAACTGTTAAATTCCATGCGGGAAAATGGCATCGGAACCATTGTAAATTCTGGTGCCAGCTGGAAATCAGTGACAGCAGTAGTGGAACTGGCTGGAAAATATCCATTTATGTATGCGGCAGTTGGTTTGCATCCGGATGAAGTGGGTGATTTGAACGAAGAACGATTTGAATTTTTAAAAGAACAGTGTCAGCATGAAAAAGTGGTTGCAGTTGGTGAAATTGGTCTCGACTATTATTGGGATAATGAGTCCCATGAAGTTCAGAAAGAATGGTTTGTGAGGCAATTAAATCTTGCAAGAGAATTAGATTTGCCGGTGATTATTCATAGCAGAGACGCGGCAGAAGATACTTTAAACATTATGAAGGAACATGGACAAGGACTTCGCGGGGTGATTCACTGTTTCTCTTATTCAAAGGAACTGGCAGAAGAATATGTAAAAATGGGATTTTACATTGGAATCGGCGGAGTGGTGACTTTTAAAAATGGGAAGAAGCTGAAAGAAATTGCGGCATCTATCCCACTGGACAGAATTCTCTTGGAAACAGATTGTCCGTATCTTGCGCCAGAGCCACACAGGGGAAAACGGAATTCTTCGTTGTACATTCCTCATATTGCGCAGGAGATTGCGGATTTAAGAGGAATCACTTATGAGGAAGTGGTGGCACAGACAGAGAAAAACGCCAAAGAGTTATTCGGACTAATATAAAACAAAGGGGAAGAAAGTTATGCAGAAGCCTACGCTTGGCAATCCACAAAATACAATTGAAATACTACAAAAGTACGGATTTACTTTTCAAAAGAAATTTGGCCAGAACTTTTTGATTGATACCCATGTGCTAGATAAAATTATTGCATCCGCAAATATCACAAAAGATGACATGGTGTTGGAAATCGGCCCGGGAATCGGAACTATGACCCAATACCTTGCTTGTGCAGCAGGTAAAGTTGTTGCAGTAGAGATTGACAAAGCCTTAATTCCGATTTTGGAAGATACGTTGAGCGAATATGATAATGTAACTGTGATTAATGAAGATGTTCTGAAAGTTGATATCAACAAATTAGCAGAGGAATATAACGACGGAAAACCAATCAAGGTTGTAGCAAATCTTCCTTATTACATTACAACACCAATTATCATGGGACTCTATGAAAGTCATGTGCCGATTGAAAGCATCACTGTCATGGTACAGAAAGAAGTGGCAGACCGTATGCAGACGGGACCGGGAAGCAAGGATTACGGAGCATTGTCGCTGGCAGTGCAATACTATGCAGAGCCTTATATCGTTGCAAATGTTCC
>JAZRON010000026.1:0-4091 GCA_045648725.1 Faecalimonas sp. | reverse complement strand
AGATCTCCACAATGGACAGGCGGTGGAGTTGTATTTGCTCCAACACCAAGAGACTACTCTTTCAAATTAAATAAGAAAGAAAAGAGAGCAGCTCTTAAATCAGCTCTTACATCAAGAGTACAAGAAAACAAATTCATCGTTGTTGATGAAATGAACTTTGGAGAAATCAAAACAAAGAATTTCCAAAACATGTTAAACAACTTATCAGTAGCGAAAGCATTGGTAGTAATTGAAGAAGGAAATGCAAATGCAGTATTATCTGCAAGAAATATTCCTGCAGTAAAAACAGCTGGTGTTAACACAATCAACGTTTACGATGTATTAAAATACAACACAGTAATCGTAACAAAAGCTGCTGTTCAAACAATTGAGGAGGTGTACGCATAATGGCAAACATTCAATACTATGACGTAATCCTTAAACCAGTAGTAACTGAAAAGAGTATGGAGCTTATGGCTGACAAGAAATATACTTTCTTGGTACACACAGAAGCTACAAAGAATCAAGTAAAAGAAGCAGTTGAAAAAATGTTCAAAGGAACAAAAGTAGCAAGCGTAAACACTATGAATCTTGATGGTAAAACAAAAAGACGTGGTATGACATACGGAAAAACTGCTAAGACAAAAAAAGCTATCGTTCAATTAACAGCTGATTCAGCAGATATCGAAATTTTCGAAGGATTATAAAATTTGAACGAACGTAACTAACAATATACGCATAAAAGCGTGACAACAAATATTACAAGAATTGAAAGGAGTGAACGTAATGGGAATTAAAACATATCGCCCATATACACCTTCCAGAAGACATATGACTGGCTCTGATTTTTCTGAAATCACAAAGACAACTCCAGAGAAGTCTTTATTAGAAGCAAAAAGCAAAACAGCTGGTCGTAACAATCAAGGAAAGATCACAGTAAGACACCGCGGAGGCGGAGCAAAAAGAAAATATAGAGTAATCGACTTTAAGAGAAGAAAAGACGGTATTCCAGCAACTGTAATCGGTATCGAATACGATCCAAACAGAACAGCTAACATCGCACTTATCTCTTATGCAGATGGTGAAAAAGCATACATTCTTGCACCACAAGGTTTAACAGATGGTATGAAAGTAATGAACGGACCGGAAGCAGAAGTTAGAGTAGGTAACTGCTTACCACTTTCTGAAATCCCAGTAGGTACACAAATTCACAACATCGAGTTATATCCGGGACGTGGCGGACAATTAGTTCGTTCAGCAGGTAACAGCGCTCAATTAATGGCGAAAGAAGGAAAGTATGCAACACTTCGTTTACCATCAGGAGAAATGAGAATGGTTCCAATTATCTGTAGAGCATCAATCGGTGTTGTAGGTAATGGAGATCACAACTTGATTAACATTGGTAAAGCCGGACGTAAACGTCACATGGGTATCAGACCTACAGTTCGTGGTTCTGTTATGAACCCTAACGACCATCCACATGGTGGTGGTGAAGGTAAGACCGGTATTGGTCGTCCAGGTCCATCTACACCTTGGGGCAAACCAGCACTTGGCTTAAAGACACGTAAGAAAAACAAACAGTCTAACAAGTTAATCGTAAGAAGAAGAGACGGTAAAGGTATTAAATAATAGTTTACAAGGAGGTTAGAACCTATGGCTCGCTCACTTAAAAAAGGACCATTTGCGGATGAAAGCTTACTTAAGAAAGTAAGAGCATTGAATGAAGCAGGCGAAAAGACAGTTATCAAAACATGGTCACGCCGTTCGACAATTTTCCCAATGATGGTTGGACATACAATCGCAGTTCATGACGGAAGAAAACATGTGCCTGTATATGTAACAGAAGATATGGTTGGACACAAACTTGGAGAGTTTGTTGCAACAAGAACATATAGAGGACATGGAAAAGACGAAAAGAAATCAAGAGTACGTTAATAAATCGTAATTTGAAAGGAGGGTTCATCCATGGCTAAAGGACATAGATCCCAAATCAAAAGAGAGAGAAATGCTAACAAAGACACTAGACCATCAGCTAAGTTATCTTACGCTAGAGTATCTGTGCAAAAAGCATGCTTCGTTTTAGATGCCATCAGAGGTAAGGATGTACAAACAGCACTTGGTATTTTAACTTATAATCCAAGATATGCTTCTAGTTTAATTAAGAAATTATTAGAATCAGCTATTGCAAATGCTGAAAACAACAACGGTATGAACGTTGAAAACCTTTACATTGCAGAATGCTATGCAAATAAAGGACCAACAATGAAGAGAATTCACCCAAGAGCACAAGGTAGAGCTTATAGAATCGAAAAGAGAATGAGCCACATCACATTAGTGCTTGATGAAAGATAAGGAGGAAGAGTATGGGACAGAAAGTTAATCCTCACGGCTTAAGAGTCGGCGTTATCAAGGATTGGGATTCTAAATGGTACGCAGAAGAAAAGTTTGCTGATTACTTAGTAGAAGACCATGAAATCAGAGTATTCTTAAAGAAAAAATTATACAGTGCCGGAGTTTCAAAAATCGAAATCGAAAGAGCTTCTGACCGCGTAAAAATTACAATTCACACAGCTAAACCAGGTGTTGTAATCGGTAAAGGCGGAGCTGAAATCGAAAAAGTGAAAAAGGAACTTGGTAAATTTACAGACAAAAAATTAGTTGTAGATATCAAAGAAATCAAAAGACCAGATAAAGATGCTCAATTAGTAGCTGAAAACATTGCACTTCAATTAGAAAACCGTATTTCTTTCAGACGTGCTATGAAATCTTGCATGTCAAGAACAATGAAAGCCGGAGCACTTGGTATCAAAGCAGCTTGTTCAGGTCGTTTAGGTGGAGCTGATATGGCTCGTACAGAGTTCTACTCAGAAGGTACTATTCCACTTCAGACACTTAGAGCAGATATCGATTATGGATTCGCTGAAGCAGACACAACTTACGGAAAAGTAGGTGTTAAAGTTTGGGTTTATAAAGGCGAAGTACTTCCAACGAAAGCAACTAAGGAAGGGAGCGATAAATAGTTATGTTAATGCCAAAAAGAGTAAAACGTCGTAAACAATTCCGCGGTTCTATGAGAGGAAAAGCTTTACGTGGAAATAAAATTACAAATGGTGAATATGGTCTTGTGGCAGCAGAACCATGCTGGATCCGCTCAAACCAAATCGAAGCAGCCCGTATTGCTATGACACGTTATATCAAACGTGGTGGTAAGGTTTGGATCAAGATCTTCCCAGACAAACCAGTAACAACAAAACCAGCTGAAACTCGTATGGGTTCTGGTAAAGGAACACTTGAATACTGGGTAGCAGTTGTGAAACCAGGACGTGTAATGTTCGAACTTTCAGGAGTACCTGAAGAAGTAGCTCGTGAAGCATTACGTCTTGCTATGCATAAATTACCTTGCAAATGTAAGATCGTTTCTCGCGAAGAATTAGAAGGCGGTGATAACAGTGAAAATTAATAAATTTGTAAAAGATTTAAAAAGTAAGTCAGTTGCAGAACTGAATGAAGAATTAGTAGCTGCTAAGAAAGAACTCTTTAACTTAAGATTCCAAAACGCAACAAATCAGTTAGATAATACAAGCCGAATCAAAGAAGTAAGAAGAAATATCGCTAGAATTCAAACAGCTATTACAGAAGCTTCTAAAGCAGAGTAATTTCTAGAAAGGAGATATTATCGTGGAAAGAAATCTTAGAAAGACACGTATTGGTAAAGTTGTCAGCAATAAAATGGATAAAACAATCGTTGTTGCAGTTGAAGACCATGTGAAACACCCTCTTTACAACAAAATCGTGAAGAGAACATACAAATTAAAAGCACATGATGAAGAGAATGTATGCAGCATCGGAGATAAAGTAAAAGTTATGGAAACAAGACCACTCTCAAAAGATAAGAGATGGAGACTTGTGGAAATCATGGAAAAAGTAAAATAGTATTGAAGGAGGTTTACCTGCATGATACAACAAGAAAGTAGACTTAAAGTAGCAGACAACACAGGTGCAAAAGAATTACTCTGTATCCGTGTTATGGGTGGCTCTACTAGAAGATATGCAAACATCGGTGATGTGATTGTTGCTAGCGTTAAAGATGCAACACCAGGTGGCGTTGTTAA
>JAZRON010000025.1:0-8581 GCA_045648725.1 Faecalimonas sp. | reverse complement strand
ACCTACTTCCGTTTTAAAATTTATGTAACAGTATATTTCCTCAGAATTCAGAAAAAGAGGATGTCCTATCACCTTTTCGTATATTCTGTGACTTTTCTCTGTCCATTCTTCTTTTCTAATCAAATTTCTTTCTGCGAGGACACCTTTTCTAATGTCCTTCTTTGATTCCATGTTTCTCTCCTAGATTTGTGATGCTTCCATCTGCTTCTTTAATAGAAATATTGTCTAATTGTCCTCTTAAATTTCTTCTAAAAGAATCAATAAATTCTTTTCTTAAAATCTGTTGTTCTTGTTTTTCGGCGTCTGTTAAGCCTTCTGTTTTTGCTTTGTGGTATAATTCATTAATTCTTTGAATTCTTTCTTCTGTCATGTCTTTTGTCCTCTCTTTCTGTTTTTAAACCATCATTTGAATCAATGGTATGGTCAGCATACAAAGTAATGTGGTAAAAAAGATTCCTTTTGATGCCAACTTCGTGTCGCCTCCGAATTCAATTGCAAGCATGGTAGTATTTGTTGCAACCGGTGTTGCTGAAAGTAATATTAAACTGCCTCGGATTAACGGATTCAATTCCGGAATCAAATTAAGGAAACCAATGACCAAAATAGGTATTATAAGCAGTTTAAGTACTGTAAAAACATAGATTCTCCACTCATCAAACAGTTCCTTCCAGGCCATTCCTGCTATGGTGGAACCTAAAATCAACATAGCTACCGGCGTAGTTACATTTCCCATATAATCCAAACTTTGTATCACAACTTCCGGAAGTTTTATATTTCCAAAATATAAAACAATGGAAAGCACGGCTGAAATAAGTGGCATATTGAGTAGTTTTTTAATAGGCAAACGGAACTCTCCTTCTTGCTTACCAATCATAAGTATTCCCACAGAATATACAAGAAGGTTAAAAATCACATTAAATATTACGGCATAGATAAGCGCTTCTTCTCCCAACAATGCCTCTGTAAGTGGAAAACCCATAAATCCAACGTTACCAAACATCATCATAAATAGATAAGGACCTTTTTTGTCAGTTGATACCCGAAATACAAGAATAAATAATAGCCCTATCAAAGCATACAATAAATACATAAGCAACGAAATTCCAAACATCTCAATCACTTGACGATTGGAAACGATACCCTGATTAGATACAAACGCCTTTATGATTTGAGAAGGCAGGGACACGTATATAATCAATCGTGTAAATCGTACATTTGCAGCATCGTCAAATACATTCCGTTTTCGCAAAATATAGCCGATTATCATAATTAAAAACAAAGATAAAATCTGCATAACTGTTGTTCCAAAATTCATCCTAACATTCTCCTTTGTCACAAGTTTTTAATTAACTGGAGTAATTTTCCAAAAAACCATAAACTTGTCTAATAGAATATACTTTTTTCCCATCCTTCAATTCTTCTTGTATAGATTCCGGCAATTCTTTCATTGGTATGGATGTATATTCGTATACCGTTTCGCCGTCCGCCAAATATACCGTCACATAACCATCTGAACCTTTAATGTAATAACATTCTTCTAAATTCGTATATTCTTCTAATAATTCAGCTTCCATGTCAAGAAGCGCTTTCTGATAACTAATTCTATAAACAAAAACAAGTAAAAAAATCGTTAAAATTGTTAAAATCAAAAAACCAATACTGTATTTCTTACGCATAAAGCAAACTCCTTTTTGCATAGAGTATTGGCTTTTTTTATTAATTTAATACATTTCGTCTACTAATCGTATCTTATGTAGTATTCTGTATATCTGTGCCCCTTTTGGAAGGGCAACGATCTCATCCGAGGATAATGCCCCCAGTTTTAAAAGTGCAATTCCATAGGATATGATTGCAATAACAAGAGCAAATAGTGTTGCAAGTGCTTCTGGTGCAATCAGTCCGATTAATAAATATGATAAAAACGTTGTGATTCCCATAAGCCCGGCGGCTTTTAATGGTATTAGGAAAGTTCTGTCAATCTCCTGTGTATATTTGGTTGCTTTTTGTAATGCTTTGGCATTTAAAATACACATACACAATGAAAAAATAATGTTGCCTGCTACCACCGCATAGATACCCCATTTAAAAATCACAAGCATGATATATAATCCAATTAAATGTACAACCAAGGATATAGCGCCATGTTTTACAGGAGTTGTCATCTTATTCACACCTTGCAAAATAGCATTTGTAACGGTTGACAAACAATAAAATACAACTGTAATCGCTCCAAGTCTAAGCATTTGGGCAGGAATTTCTATATTTCCACTATACAATAAGTCCAAAATAGGTTCTGCAAGAACTAAAAATCCAACAAAACATGGAATAGCAATCATCATGACAAATCGAATTACCATATTGATTTTTTCATTAATCTGTCTGCGGCTTCCGGTAGCCACAGTTGCTGTCAAACTAGGAATAAGTGCTGCACCAAGAGCATTGGCAATGGCCAGCGGAATATTGATTAATGTATTATACTTTCCTGTAAACATTCCAAGTAACTCTGCTGTCTCTTTTTCTGTATGCCCCTGAGCCACCATGATGTTGCTAAAAATACCCTGATCTAATGTCTCGCTGATATTGTAAATTGCAGTACTTAAAATCACAGGTGCAATGGTCAAGAATAAGACCGTATATATTTCTGGATATCTTTCTAAATCATCCGTCAGATCTCTCTGCATTCTGCGTTTGAAATTAGGATAGAATACAGCCATAACAGCAAGTAAAAATATTAGTCCAATAAAAGCCCCTGACACTGTTCCTAGTGTACCTCCTGCAGCCCCATAAGCAAAAGGAAGGGATGGATTTTTCTTTGACTCCACTGCTTTTTTTCCTATTTCAATTAGATAACTGGCACCGATAATGCTCACAATTGCATTTACAATCTGTTCCACAATCTGAGAAAGTGCAGTTGGAATCATGGTTCCCATACCCTGAAAAAAACCTCTGACAACACCCATGATTGCAACAATAAACAACCCCGGCGCAAGGACGCGAAGCGCATAGGCACTTAAGCGTAGTGACATAATATCTCCCGCAATAAAATCTGAGAACACAAAAACAATGGCGCCAACCAATGCACCTACAATAACTGCAAATAATAAAGCACCTTTAAAAATACGCATTGCATTTTTATATTCTTTTTTTGATACCCTTGCTGAAACTAACTTTGACACTGCAAGGGGAAGACTGTATGAGGTCAAAAGAAGGGCAATGTTATAAATGGAAAAGGCACACCCATAGAAGCCTTGTCCCTCATCCCCCAAAATGTTGTTTACAGGGATGCGATATGCGATTCCTATCAATCTCGTAACAATTCCTGCAGCAGCCAGAATCATTCCTTGTATGAGAAAACTACTATTCTTTTTCTTTTGTTCTGCTTTCATCGACATTCCTTTACCTCAATATCTGTAACTGTTCTAAGATTTCCCTTTGTTTTTCTTCCATCACCACACGTTCATCCTCTTCCATATGGTCATAACCAAACAAATGTAGCATACTGTGTGCAATCAGAAAGGCATATTCTCTTTCGAAGGAGTGTCCATACTCCTCTGCCTGAGATATTACCTTTTCTTTTGAAATAACAATATCTCCTAACACAAGTTCTCCACTTTCCGGATTAAAAAACTCCATTGTACCATCAAGAAACGAAAAGTCTCCAGGCTGTTCATATTCCACCATTGGAAATGATAACACGTCTGTAGCCCGATCTATTTCACGGAAATTTTGATTCATTTCCTGAATCTCTTCGTTTATTGTAAGAAGAAGATTCACCTCTGTCTCATAGGGACAGTTCACATAATCTATCGCTGACTCTATCACTTTACGCGCCAGTCCTTCGCAGTCCAATGGTAATGTAAGATTACCTTCCTCTTCTAAAAAAAGTGTCATTATTTTCTCCTTCTATCTTTTATACGTTCTGCCTTGTGTTCATACTCCTCATAAGCTTTTACGATTTTCTGAACCAATGGATGTCTGACTACATCCTTACTGGTTAGATTACATATAGAAATATCTTCAATATTTTTTACTACTTTTGTTGCAACATCTAAACCGGAAATCATACCTGCCGGTAAATCCTTTTGGGTTGCATCACCAGTAATAACAACCTTTGAACCAAACCCGATTCTTGTCAAAAACATCTTCATTTGAGCAGGTGTGGTATTCTGCGCTTCATCTAGAATAATGAATGCATTGTCTAATGTACGTCCTCTCATATAAGCCAACGGCGCAACTTCGATCAATCCCTTTTCTGAATTCTTAATGAAACTCTCTGCCCCCATAATCTGATACAATGCATCATATAATGGTCTCAAATACGGGTCTATTTTACTTTGCAAATCTCCTGGAAGAAATCCTAATTTTTCTCCGGCCTCAATAGCTGGACGAGTTAAAATAATACGTCCAACCTCATTGTTTTTAAATGCAGTAATCGCCATCGCCATTGCAAGATAAGTTTTTCCTGTTCCTGCAGGACCTAGTCCAAAAGTTATCATTTGTTTACGAATGGCATCCACATACTTCTTCTGTCCCACTGTTTTTGGTTTAATTGGTTTTCCTTGTAATGTGTGACATATAATATCTTTATCGATTTCCACCAATTCTTTTTCGCTATCTTCGAAAACCAGTGAAATCGCGTAATCCACATTTTGTTCTGTAATTGTATTTCCACGTTTCGATAATTCAATTAATTGCTCTAACACTCGTTTTGCCTGATTTACACGCTTCGACTCACCCAAAATTTTTACATTTCCATCCCTTGCAATTAACGTAACGTGCAGGGTGCGTTCTATTTTTTTTGCAAACGCATCAAATTGTCCAAAGACATTACTTTCATGGGATGCAGGTATTTCCATTACTTGTTCTAGAATGCTCATGTATCTGTCCTTTCTAAACTCCATAATCCATAATATTTTAACACAGCAGCATACTAGAAATCAACAGATTTCCTTGTGGTTCCTATAGGCTGTATCACTTTCAAATATCCTTTGGCCGACAGGCCATTTTCTTCTTCTATCATCTGAATCTGTTTTTCTAGTATCATAACTCCGCTTTCTTCTAATTCTTTGCAATATAAATCTAATTTATCATTCAAAATCCCTTTTTTTTCTTCTTTTGTTCGCTTTTTATCAACAAATTCATATCCTTTCCCCTTGTATTCTCCATAATAAATCGGAAGGCGGAAATTCTCATTAATTTGAAGTCTAGTTTCCTTAGATTCTGCTTCGTAATTTTTTGTTTCCGATTTCTTGATTCCAAATGCAATCCGATATCCAAACAACGTTACAAAAATCTCTTTACATCGCTTATTGGTATATTTTTTTACTTGATACATTGTTTCACATATATCTTCATAAGGAATTTGTACTTCAGCATAGATATCCGCATCTGCAGCTTTATAATCTTCCCGAACCACTTCACCTGCATCATTTTTCACTTCTACAGTTCCTGTCACAAGCAAATCACCCGTTTTGACGGTATCCCCTTCCTTCACACAGGGTACTCCGTTTCTTGTAATTATTTGCGTTACAATCCCATCTGCTATGGAAATAATATCAGAGGGCTCCTCTTCTATCTGTCCAACTTGAAAAGTATCTGTATTCTCCTTTACCTGAACAATAATATTACACCCTTCGAGAGATGCGGAAACCCATATGATTTTGTCGAAATTCTTTCGAATATTGGTATCGATTTCCTCGCAATTAACTTCTTTACGTTTCATTCCATGATAAACGCCTTCCGTTTCCAAATATTCAATTAAAACTTCATCGGAAATGGATTGATTTCCTCTAATATCAATATTCCATATAAAACGAGACAACATATAAATCAAACCAATGCATAAGATAATGCTTAAAAAAAACACCTTTCGTTTTCGATATTTGTGAAAGAAAAAAGGAACTCCATATCGCTCGATTATGATGATATGTGTCCTTGTCTTCTTTTTTATGGGTTTTAGTTTACGAAAGCCACTGACTGTCATGTACATTTCGTATGCCTGTGATTTTGCCTCCAATCCCCACATCTCTATTCCTTTGTGTTTACATAAATTCAAAAAACGTTCAGGTGAATATCCCGTAATCCTAATTCTTACATATCCCCGCAAATAATTTGCAACTCGCTTTAACACATCTATCCTCCTTGATGATACTCCAGCTTATCAATATGACCAACAACTTTCATTTCATCATTGGTGTAATAGACGATTTCTAATTTTTTTCCAAACAACTGTATTTGTGCAATTTTAGTTTGTATTCGAATCAATGAATCTGTGTATTCCAAAATCCCTCGATAATTTTCAATGTAGAATTCTTCCCTTCCAATCATACGAATCAGCGGAACGCCGCAAATCACATCCTTCGGAATATTTGCCGCATCAGCTACGCGTTGTTTTATAATATTTTTGCCCATAAATATAGCCACACTTCTACCATATCTTCTTAAAATATATGATTTAAGAATGGATGATATGAATATCATAGATGTCATCGAAAAATATTTTTGTGTTTACAATTTTTAAAATTCTCGCCGTCTCGTCGATTCGGGAAACCATGCCAGTTTTTTTCAGGTATTCGTGATTACAAAAATAAATAATTGTAACCATATCATTCTTTCTAATTTGACGCAACTTCCTATCCAACTCTTCAGCATATTCCTCTGACACTTCCACTTTGGATACAATTATTTTTTCCTTCTTCGACAAAGCTTCCGGATACCCCTTTAGCGCAGCAAAAGGCATAAATTGTTTCGCACGGTCTTCTCTGGTCATCTTTGGTCTATACGCCACTTTTATGCCCTCCTATCTGTTTGTTTCGATCCATAGTTGTTGCACCTTCTTGCAAATTCATTCCTTTTAGAATCGCATTTTTTCCATACTTATCCTTAATGTCCAACATGGCTTTTTGGATTTTGTGCTCCTTTTCAACCTCTTCTAGATTGGTAAACAAATCATATTGTTGATACACCTCGTCTATCACATTGTTAAATGTTACTGTAAATCTACGAATCGGCGTATGTTTATCTATAATTCTGTCATACAACTCTACAGCGTATTTTATCATCTGTTTGGCAGAGTTTGTCGTAACTGTCATTGTTGTTGTCCCGTGTGCAGGTTTCTTTTCAAAACGACTGTTGTAACCCATATGAAGTGTAATGGAATTGGTAACAAGGCCTTTATCCACCATTTCTAAGCAAAGTAAGTCCACCATTTCCTTTACAATCAGTTTGCCTTTTTCGTAGTTACAGTCACAGCCCATAACTTGTCCGCTTCCCAGAGAGTTTGCCTTTGGTTTATAGTTTTTAATATCGGACATTAACGTTGGCTCTTTTCCCCATGCATGGTCAATTAGAAGTTCTGCATCCACTCCAAATAATTTGTAGAGAATATCTTCATCGGTATGTGCAATATCACCCATCGTATAGACACCAATACTTTCCAAACGTTTGGCAATGCCTGCTCCCACTCTCCAAAAATCCGTAATGGGTTTGTGCTTCCACAAAGTCTTGCAGTAGGATTCTTCATCCAATTCCCCAATATGATCTTCTACATGCTTTGCAGTGATATCTAAGGCAACTTTTGCAAGATAAAGGTTTGTTCCAATTCCACAGGTTGCTGTGATTCCGGTACTTTTATAGATATCTTCCATAATGGTAATCCCAAGTTCTTTGGAAGACATCTGATACATGGTTAAATAATTTGTAACATCGAGAAACACCTCATCAATGGAATACACATGGATATCCTCTTTTGCAATATATTTCAGATAAATTGCATAGATTTCTGCAGCATAATCGATGTAAAGCTGCATTCTTGGAGGTGCTGCAATATATTTAATTTGTTTTGGAATTTCAAATATTCTGCATCGCCCCGGTATTCCAAGTGCTTTCATAGCCGGTGAAACCGCAAGACAGATTGTCTTTTCGCTACGCTCCAAATCTGCCACAACCAGATTGGTAGTCATAGGGTCCAGTCCTCGCTCACGACATTCTACAGAAGCATAAAAGGATTTTAAGTCGATACAGATATAGGTGCGTTTGTTCAATGATTTACTCCTTGTTAATATATTACTTTCTTAATGACCGGTTTCTTCTCTACTTCCTCTTTCACAATCGTATAAGCCTTCAAAAGTCTTTCTTTTGCCAGTGCTAGTTTTTCCAAATCATTGGCGTGAATTTCAGCAAGTGATTCTCCACATGAAACTTTGTCCCCATGTTTTTTCTTCAGCACTAAACCAACTGCCAAATCAATTTCGCTTTCCTTCGTCTCTCGACCGCCGCCAAGAAGAAGGGAAATACGACCAATTTCCTCTGTCTGTATTTTTGAAACATAACCTTCTTCTGTGCAGATAACATCTTCTACATATTTTGCAACAGGCAACTTTTCTGGATGAATTACTTCCTCTTCTGAGCCACCCTGTGCTACCACAAACTTCTTGAACGTTTCAAATGCAGAACCATCTTTCAGAGACAATTCTAACTTTTCTCGTGCTTCTTCTAAGGAAGTTGCTTTTTCCGCAGCCAGCACCATATACGAACCAAGCGTTAATACCAATTCCACTAAATCAGCAGGTCCATTTCCTCT
>JAZRON010000024.1:0-2098 GCA_045648725.1 Faecalimonas sp. | reverse complement strand
TTCGCACAAAGTTCATCTGTTGCTGCTTCTACCATAACACGAATCACTGGTTCTGTACCACTTTCACGAACCAAGATACGTCCGTCTTCCCCAAGTTCTTTTGCTACATTGTCAACTGCTGCAATCACTGCCGGATTCTCTCTTGCTGTCTTCTTGTCTGCCACTCTTACGTTCTTCAGAAGTTGTGGAAAAATCTTCACTTCTTCTGCTAATTTTCCAAGCAATTGTTTCTTTTCCAACATTACTTCCATAAGTAACAATGATGTTAAGATACCATCACCTGTTGTAGCATATTTGCTGAAAATAATATGTCCTGACTGTTCTCCTCCAAGAGAGAAATTGTTCTGTAACATGTTTTCATATACGTATTTGTCACCAACTGCAGTCTTTTCGTATTTTAAACCAACCTTATCGCATGCTTTGTATAAACCAAGGTTTGACATAATCGTTGTAACAATAGTATCTCCGTTTAATCTGCCTTGTTCTTTTAAGTACTTTCCGCAAATATAAAGAATCAAATCTCCATCTATAAGATTTCCATTCTCATCTACTGCGAGACAACGGTCTGCATCTCCGTCATAAGCAAATCCCACATCTAATTTCTTTTCTTTTACAAATGCTTGTAATACTTCAATATGTGTAGAACCACAGTTTGTATTAATATTGGTTCCATCTGGCTCATCGTTGATTACATATGTCTTTGCGCCCAATGCATCAAATACACTCTTCGCAATAGAAGATGCGCTACCATTTGAGCAGTCAAGTCCCACTCTTTTATCTTTAAATGAGCGTGTAGCCATTGATATTAAGTGGCCGATGTAACGGTTTCTTCCTGCAGAGTAGTCTACTGTACGTCCAACCTTTTCTCTGGTTGCATATGGAATCTCTTCTATTTCACCATCAATATATGCTTCTACCTTTGCTTCTACTTCCGCTTCCATCTTATGACCATTTCTATTAATCAACTTGATACCATTATCATAGAATGGGTTGTGGCTTGCAGAAATCATAATACCGCAGTCAAAATCCTCTGTACGTGTTACGTATGAAACACTTGGAGTTGTGGTTACGTGTAAAAGATAAACATCTGCGCCTGATGCAGTAAGCCCTGCCGAAAGAGCGTCTTCAAACATATAACTGCTTCTTCTTGTATCTTTTCCAATAACAACTCTGGCTTTATTCTCCTGACCAAAGTACCATCCAAGAAATCTTCCCACTTTAAATGCATGCTCTACCGTTAGATTTACATTTGCTTCTCCACGGAAACCATCTGTTCCAAAATATTTTCCCATTACATTTTCCTCCCTAAGTTTGACCAATGCGCCAAATTTTTGCACTTTTTGGTTTTTTTGACCTTTATATTATATATGTATTTTTCCAATTATACAATAACTTTTTAATAAAGAAAGACTACACTTTGTCAGTGTAGTCTTTATCATCTCTAGTGGTGGAATAAACGAATTCCTGTAAATGCCATGGCCATTCCGTATTTATTACATGTACTGATTACATTGTCATCACGAACAGAGCCACCCGGCTGTGCAATATATTTTACACCACTCTTATGAGCTCTCTCAATGTTGTCCCCAAATGGGAAGAATGCATCTGAACCAAGTGCCACATCTTCCATCTTGTCTAACCATGCACGTTTTTCTTCTGCTGTGAATACAGGTGGTTTTTCTTTGAAAATGTTCTGCCATGTACCTTCTGCGAGAACGTCCATGTACTCATCTCCGATGTATAAATCGATGGAGTTGTCTCTATCTGCTCTTCCGATTCCATCTACAAATTGTAAACCTAATACTTGTGGTGATTGACGAAGCCACCAGTTGTCAGCCTTCTGTCCAGCAAGACGTGTACAGTGAATACGTGACTGTTGTCCTGCACCGATACCGATTGCCTGACCGCCTTTTGCGTAGCATACGGAATTAGATTGTGTATATTTCAAAGTAATCAATGCAATTGCAAGATCAATCTTTGCAAGTTCCGGAATCTCTTTGTTGTCTGTCACAACATTTGCAAGTAATTCATCATCAATTACAAGTTCATTTCTTCCTTGTTCAAACGTAATACCAAATACCTCTTTGCGTTCGATTGG
>JAZRON010000023.1:0-4675 GCA_045648725.1 Faecalimonas sp. | reverse complement strand
CCTCCGTTTCATCACACTTCAAAGCTAATCCCACCGAAAGTGTTGTTGCTCGTGAACAAAAGCAGTAATCGGGTAGTTGTAGCAGCTCATTTCCGTTGCGACACCATAAAAAGTACCAATCCCGCCAAAGCACCGCGAACTTTCAGGATCTTCTTAAACGTTTTGTTTAATCGTTCAATCCAATTGGTCGTGTAAATCATGGATCTGATGTTGTAGTTGTATTTCAGATAGGTGAAATGAAGTGCTAAACGCTCGTTTTGGAGTTTGCTTGACAGCCAAGTATATTTGCTTTCCTTTCGGGCATAATCGAACATGCGGCTTACTGGGCTGGTGCTGTACTTCTTGCCGTATAACTCCTCAAATACTACCGTAAATCTTTCGGTAACGATAGCCATTGCTGTAATCCAAGTAATTTTCATTTTAGTTTTGCAAATATATCATATTTGCCGGAAATTACACACTTTTTGGGATACTACCGGAAAAGTTTGAGATGGGGGAGTTGCTGGGGGCGATTTTGGAAAGATTATAGAGAGATTTCATTTTTGTAAATACACCTAATATTTGCTGAAAATTAAACACTTTTAGGGATACTACCCCGATGACCATGCGGTTCTGCTCGTTGACGAGGCGGTTCATTTCCGCCCGTATCTGCTTGACGGAGGCCTCCACCTCTTTGCCATTGATGTAGATGGTTACCCTGCGGGTGCTGCTCTTTGCCATAAACCTATAGTTTGTGGCAAAGATGGACTAAACGTCCGTCACGGGACGGCAAAGAAAACCGCAGTCGCGCTGATTGACTACGGTTTTGTTTCCTTGATGTCCGCGACAACGATAGGAATGGTTACGAGCGGCCTGCTGCGAAGTTTGAATGGATAGCGTGCCCGGTCGCCCAAAAAGAAGAAACAACATTTAGAATATCTTATGCATTCTATTCGGGATGCAAAACTAATAGCGGCCTATTTTCCTGAAATATAGCTTATCTATTTGACGTTGTTCATTCAGTGAAGGGGTTGGGCCTATGATAGCTGTAACAGAATCTCCTGGAGAGTCCTCCCAACATGGCCATAACAAGTACCATTTCGTGTGATTCCTCGTTTTTGGATTTGACTCGAAAAGTGGATGTGAGATAATTCATCTGCTCCCCTGATTACATATTGACCGGTTGTGTCTAACAAAAAAGGCACGGCTCGATTCACTTCAAATGTCATGTCTTTTTTGAAAACAATGCTCAAGTCGCTATAGTTGTCTTTTTCCTCTTCATAATCTCCCCATTCTGTCCGTTCCATATCGATGACATATTTCCCGATTTGTTTTCTTTTTCTTTCCCTAAGAATTGTATCAGGCAAGAAATAACCACATGACTGTAGCAAAAAAGCCATTAGTATGCAAAATGTCGTAATTTTAAAAGCAAAAACCTTTCTCATAATCTTAATAATCATCGGGGTTAACTAACAAATGGAATGTCTGACTTATGAATGAAAAAATTGGAACCACTATATGCCAAACTCTCATCCCGTGGATTGTTGATTATCTCGAGAATTTAATTCAAAGTTGAGATAACATAGGTTGAATTTGATTCCAATTAGCAAGAACTGTTTGCGCCTGCTTAACTATCACTTGCCATTTTGAATCTTTGATTATCAGTTCGTCATCAATATATCCATCAGTATATGGTTCTTCATAGTTATTGAGCAAAGAGTTCAATTTGTATAATTCGTTTAAGGCATTATTAGAATATCCATATTTCTCCATTGCTTTTCTTAAGACTAGTTCAAAATAATTATCGTCATATAAAGTACACATTAATTCTGGATACGAAGAAATAAGCCCTGTGTCATTGTTCCGATTTAACCACAGTTTGTTTTGCAAATCCACACTTGATAATTCCTCTATTTTGTCATGAATACACTCTAATTCACACTCTAACAACACTACTTTGTTTTTCAGCCCTGCAACAGCTTCATCTACAAGGGAAGTCAAATGTTTCCATTTTTCTGATTGCCCCTTCAAACAGTCCAGCGTCAATTCTCCGCAATCTTCTATTTCGAAAAACAATGCTCGAATTTTTCTACTTAAATCATATTGTTTTTTGTCTATAAGATGATTATTAAGGAGCGTGTTTAGAGAATCATCATGTAAAAAACTAGTAGCACCAATTACAAAATCCTCAAGAACCATCATCTCGATAATATCATCAGGATAATTGAATATCTTGCTTTGACATTTATACAAGGTGTCCTTATATAATTCAAACAACTCCTCAGGGGATATTTCTTTCATAAAACAAAGTTTTAATGTTTCTATTTTGTGTAATATATGATTGTTGATTTGTCATCTGAAGAAGGAACATAGCCTTTCCCAACCACTTTGACTTTCCCAGTTTTTCCAGTACAAAAACCATAATAGGCACCTTTACAAATTAAGACCTTTCCCGTAATTTATACAATTCATTACAAATACTTTCCATGTCTTTTTCCAACAAAGAATTTGGTTCAAATTCCATATACTCGTAAATAATGCGTTTTAAACATAATCTAAGGAGATACCTGTTATTTATGTTTTTTTTAATCAGAGGGATATAATCTACATATTCTTGATTTTTTATAGAATAAGGGACATCTAAAGGATTCCATTGAGCTATAACATTATTTATTGCTTCATCTATTTCTTCCATAATGTATTATTAAACAAGTTTTTATTTAAATGGTATCAAAAAACCACCTTGTTCTTTAGGCAAACCGTAAAGTGTTATAATTTTCCTACTTTTGTCATTGACGATAACTGTATTGCCACCGTATTTATAAAGAGTTTGTGTTGTCCCGTATCTTCCGGGTTGAGTAATTCGTTCTCCTTTGACAACTATCTTAGTTACATCTGATTGAGAAAAACCTCTCGTTGCCATTCTTTCTGCCGCATGCCCTGTATATCCACTAACCCTTTTTTTATAAATCATTGTCGTAATCTTACTCGACAATTTTTTCGTCAAAGGTGATAGTATACATTTCCCAACGAAGACAAAATCCTCGACGTTGATAGGAGCGTAGTCAATTCTACCAGATGCAGGTGGCCTATATGGAATATCATACTTGTTATAAGAAGGTTCGGACACTTGAACGCGATCACCAACTTGTACTTTAACCTTTTGGTCATTATCTGTAAACACGAAACCTTGGGCTTTCATCAGTTCAATAGCCTTTTCAAAGCTAATCCCCGCATCCCTATGTAATGTCCAAGCATTATCTCCTTTTTGGGCAATCCACCCTCCTTTGCCATCAGGTTCCCAAGCCTCTTCCCCGTTCGGATCCACCAGCTTCACAGGATTATTCGCACAATAAACATACGGAGACAAGGAGGGATATTTCGAGGCCTGCGGGTCCACGCTCAACCAAATGCTCAAATCCGGAGAGTAATACCGCGCCCCGAAGTAGGAGTAGCCCGTCTCTGAATCTTTCTCCTTAGCCGAGAAAGTGTAACGCACTCCGTCAAAATGGCTGGAACGTTGGTTCACAAAATCCTCGCCCCAAGGCAGATAATGCAAATGCTGCTTCACCGTGCCGTTGGTGGTAGTGATCCAACTGCTGCTGCCGAGGTGGTCGGGGTGATAGAAATAGAGCGTAGAGGTGGCGTTCTGTTGGTTGGTGAGCGTGTCCAAATAGGCAAAAGTACCGCTGCCGGGAACGGTCAGGGTTGCGGGATATTCCACATTGCCCGTCACAGCCTGTAGCTTCACCTGCACGAGGGAATCACTCACCACAGGAGTGCCGACATCCGCAAACTGTCCCTTCCCCAATTGTGAAGTTATCCTCTCTGACTCAGCGTAATAGTGCTTGGTGTAGCCTTGCGGGGTGATGACAAGATATGGGGAGGCATACAGCGTGGCCCCCTCCGGCAGGTAATATACCGTTCCCGTGCCGTTGATACTGCTCCAGTTCCCTGACCATGTAAGCTTGCAGGTGCGCTCGCCGCCGGCATCATACTGGTAATAGGAGAAATAGTCCCTGTCGGACACTGTGCGCAGGCGGTTCTCCTCATCCCAGGCAAGTGTACGCTGCCAGCTGGCGGTGTAGGATGTGGTGACACAGCCTGTCATGTTCCCGCAAGCATCCCATTGGAAAGTCTGCCAGGGATTTTGCCCAATGCGATCGGATACTGAGGATGTCCGGTTGTCCAGTCCCGCATAGCCGTAGCGGAAGTCACCGTTTTTCACTGTGACATTGTCCCCGACCAGTGTCGTGGCATTGACCATCTTCCTGAGCAGCCTGCCGTTGGACGCGTATGTCATCGCCTCCGCAAACGGTAGCGAGTCCGTCTTGTTTTTCCACCAGCCGTTGGCGGCAACCAGTCTGTAGAGGTTGTCGTATGTGTAATGCCCCTCGTAGCGTCCGCCCAATCCGCTCACGCTGCCTGCCGAGTTGGAAATATGCGTGATGTTGCTCGCACTATCGTAGGTGTAAGTGATGTCCTGCATTTTTGTTCCCGAGGCAATGTAGCTGCGCAGATGTGAAAGACGCTGTAGGGAGTCGTATTCGTAGCTCACCCGCGTGCCGTTGCCGTAAACCACGGAGTCTTTGAGTTCGAACTTGTTATAGACAATGCTGTCAAGATACGGGTAACGCAGGGTGACAGTCTGAATCTCTATGGGGCCGGGATCCGGAATAATGCCCGGTGCTATACC